>NZ_JCACKO010000145.1:0-147893 GCF_059505445.1 Brasilonema angustatum
GCGCTTGCTGTATTGGCTCCCCAATTTAAAATCTAAAATTTAAAATCTAAAATTGCTTCGGTCAACAAAAAGTCTGTTAGTAGTCAGTAGTAGACTCTTCATTTATTGGTATTAATGATGAATTGATACTGAATCAAGAAGAACTCAGAATCATGCGTCACAATATGTCTTACGGACACGCTGCGCTAACAGCTGTCATTCTCTATTGCTGGGTAAGTTGCCATAGTTACAAAGCAAGCGTCAAAATTTTTTGGGATCATTCTGCCTTCTGTGTTCTGCCCAGAGTTAATTCTTATTAATACAGAAACATATTTGCTCAAAGGTGAGTGAATCAAAAAGAGATTGAATTTTCCGGTTTGCGACACATGAGCAAGGAATAAGGAATAGTAGCGGTCTGCTGCAAATAGCCATAAGTCTTCTATATTCATTTATAGGATAGGCAGTGCCCATCCTACTGCTGTCAAACTATGACCTAATGTACTGAGAATAGAAATCTAAAAAAGAGATTCAATATTAGGATAAAGATTTCTAAAACCACCCCTGCTTTTTAAGGAAGTAGGTATCAACAAATTCATTATGAGATTTGTTCAAATAAATCATCCCTTCAACTAAACCCACAAGCTGCATAATCAACAATGTCAATCCGTAGGTAAAATAACCACCGACTAAAGAAATGACCAGCATTATCAATCCTTCCGGTGCATACCCAAGAATAAATTTATGAGCACCAAAGCCTCCAAAAATAATGCCGCAGTATCCAGCCAAAAGTTGTTTGGTGGCATGACTAGGGGTAAGATTTGCCATATGTATCAAGCTCCTGCACTTTCTATGTGATGTATAAAATGAAAGCTATATATTTTGATCAGATAAGTTCTGTTTGTTTGCTTACTTGATCCTCATACTTTTTTGTTTTTCAGTGGAAATACGATCAAAATACAAAAACAAACATCAAAAAGTGGTGTCCCACTCGTTTACAAGGGACACTAAAGTTTAGGATCGAGCAGGTTTTCAGACAGTATCTGAAACTGCACTCCTCAATAACCCCTCTTTCTTTACTTTAACGATAAATTCCAGTACAGCAGTTTCGCTACGAAATCTCATGCCAGAAAAGAACTCCATAAAGAATTCTTGGGCATTTACGCAAAGCTAAGCTGATGCCATTTACTTTTTACAATTTAAGCATTGTTATTTCCGGACTTTTTTAATTTTCGTTGACATACTGATATCGTACTGATATGTTTTTAAGCGCTTAACTGCCCTGTACAATCAGATAAGTTTTTGCACTCCACGTTATAAGCATCTTGAGGATTGATCAAAAGTGGAGTTGCTAGTTTTTTCTTTCACCTTTATGAAGGATTTAGACTTTTATACTTACAAATTTTTGTAGTAAGTTTTACCCTTGACAATCTCTGTGCATTAAAAATAGCACTAATGTGCACTAAATACCAAGATAAATTTGTAAAGTTTTGTAAAAAAAACGAAATTTTTCTAAGTATTGTTTGCACAAGATAAAGTATTATTGACCACTACTGCCTAAGACAAACAAGCTTAACAAAGTGCCGCTATTCCAAAGGCTGTGGAGAAGCATGGGAGCAAGGAGGTTGCGCGATCGCGTGTAAACAACACCCAAGACAATACCTAGGGCGAAGAGCGGTAAAATTTCGGATAAGCTGAGGTGAGCAACTGCAAACAGAAAACCACTCGCAAGAATTGATCCCCACACAGAGAGGTAACGGGTAAGGGAGGGTAACAAAAAGCCGCGAAACAAGAGTTCTTCAAAAATTGGGGCAGCAATAGCAGCGGTAGAGAAGAATATAGCAAGCGCCACAGTATCTTGGCTTTCTAACGCGAGTTGCAACAAAGGATTGCTACCACCTTGTCCTTGCCATAGCTGTTGATTAATTAAAGACACAACCACTACTATGGGCAAAGCTACGCAATAGCCACCTAGCCCCCATAAAAACCAGCTACCCTGTAACCGAAAACGAAACCAGTTCTGTGGTAAAGGGAAAAAGCGTTTGATAGACAAATACAGCACTGATAGGGCACCAAATGCCACTAACAGGTAACTTATCAACACATATAATGCCTGTATTCTGACATTTTGGGTAGGACGGGGGATGGGAAGCAGTTGGATTGCCAAGGGCACTATGATTTGTCCCATCAAGAAAAAGCCTACGACAAAAACTTGTAAAATTGTTTCACCATCCCAAGGTGTTGACCAACGCACATCTGAATTTTGAGCCAATAGAGATGTTTTCCCTTTGACAAGGCGCTGACCGATGAGAAAAATCACCAGCCCTACACCAAAAAATGCTGTTAAGGCAGGAATAGTACCAATAACTGCTAATTTTAAAAGAGCTTGTTCAGCTGTTTCTTGTTGAATAGTTTCAAGCTCTGCTGAAGCATCTTGACGTTGTTGAAGTTGGTATAGTTTATCTAGAGCAGTATAGCGAAACCAACCTTTTAAATTATTTTGAATTGGTCGTTCAGCATTTGGCAAAATACGCGGGGGATCACTCCAAAGCCCTGCCAAAACAGCAGCAACTTTATCAAACTCAGAATTAATGTCTGATTGTTGCTGCAATTGGCTCCAAGTTTTCAAAGCTGTTTGTGTCTTTCCTTGATTTGCTTGTAAAATTCCCAGATGCAAATCTAATTCAGCAATCAATTTTTGCAGTCCTTTTAGTGATTGCTGCAATTGTTGTTGCTGTAATTCACTAGAGGTGTTACTAACAGGAGGATATTCCGATTGGGATTTTGGGGTTGTAGGAGTCGTCGCGGGTTGAGACTGAAGCTGTGCGAGTTGCTTTTTCGCTTTTTCCAAATTAGTTTGAGCAGATTGGCGCGTCTGTTGATATTGCTCTGTAGCGCTTTCAACAGGTTTGACGCCAAGGAGTGCATCCTGCAATGGCTTCAAATCCTTGTTGTCATTTGGCAGTTTCCAAGAAGCAGCTTGCAGCACAATATTTGTTTGGTAAAGTTCCAAGCGACTTTGGAACTGAGGTTCCTCCCAACTACCCAACAAAGACGAGCCTGCAAACAGTATTGCAACCAGCGTCAGTATGATTAAACCCAACCGTTTGAGAGTCATTTATCCTGCTCCATAAAATCTCTGTTTACTAAACCAATTTGGAGCGCAGCAGCGTTTGCGCAGCGCCCCCTTAGGGGCTAGCTATCGCGCAGAGGCTTACCCCTTGGAAATTATCGCAAACAAACCCTGTTGGAGTGTAGATTTCCATCCACAGGGGTGATAATTAATTTCAGGGTGTGGGATATGCTGTGAGTACGAAATCCACAGGGGTGGAATTTCACACTACCATCACCCTGTTAAGCAAGTTCAACTTTTTTAGGGTTTAATTTGCTCTGCTGCTTTCGAGTAAGCATTAGCTTCTAACTCATAAGAGTCACATAGCTCATGTCCCCAACTGGTTCGGGAGTAAACGGATCGCACAAACGGAATATCGTCCTGATCAGGTTCTTCGGTTGGTGTGACTCCATAGGTTTTGCGCTCAAGATTAGTATTTTGGGATCTGCCCTGTTGTGCTGTGTCATTTTGGGGAAGAACGCCAACCTTGTTTGTGACTGGAGTTGGTGTGGGTAGGGGTGGCTCGTAAGCAGGAGTTGTTTTTGGAGGTGATGCTACAGGTAATTCTGTTTTAAGAGCTGCGCTTGAGAAGCTAGTATCAATCGCTATTCCCAGAGAGTGAATCTTCTGTACTGTTAATTCCGCACGTTTTTCTTTAAACCCTTCTGGACGCTCAATCGTATTCATTGCTAAACGTCCTTCCAGAAGAACGCGATCGCCTTGGTGATAGTTTTGCTGAATTTCTTTTGCTAAGTTTCCCCAGCCTACCACTTTTAAAGTTGCCGGAGGTTCTCCTTCTCGGGCTGAAGGAAACTCCACCAGCATTTCAGTCACTTCCAGGTTATCTGCTGTAAAGCGCAGTTGTGGTTCTTGAATAATTTCTGCTAACAATATGCAACTATTCATGAAATCAAATCCTCCTTATGAAAAGAAATTTTAATTGATAAAAAAAGATGTAGCGCCCTTGCTGATTGATGGAATGTGGGAAAGGCTGGATGAGGAGATTCGCATAAACGCTTTTGGAGATAAATCAATAATGAAAATCTTTGGCTTTTTGACAAATTTATTTCAAAAAGCTCAGTTTTCAGTCATTTCTAGCATAAAAGCCAAGCGATTGTCGCAAACAGCGACCAAGACCCTGTTTACAACCTCCGCCTGACTAAAAAAAGCATTGATTTTGACACTTAACTAGTACAATTATACCATAAAAATCTTAATAAATTATAGGTAATTTGTAATAATGAACACAACAAAAAATGAAAAATTACAAATTTTTCTTGACATGAGATGGAAAAAGACCAAAAGCGATTAACCTGGCTGGTAGATCACGTAAAAAGGGCAACCGCAAAAAAGCTGGTGGCTGGAACTGCTGCTCTGAGTTGAGAACACGGGCAAATATCTGCTGCTGCACCAAGGACTGAAAAGCCTGAATCACACGTGTAGGTACATCGCGCTGGCGTTGTACTTTTGCCAAGTCGTGTAATTCGACACGTCCTTCTTTGAGTGGTTGACTCAGAACATTGGCACCAACAACAGCATCTTGAATAGCATAGTTAATGCCAACTCCACCAACAGGGGACATGACATGGGCGGCGTCACCAATGAGGAGCAACCCAGGACAATACCAACGCTTAAGGCGGTTAGACTCCACTGAGAGAAAAGCGATTTGCGACCAATCTTGCAATTGTTCTATACGGTCTTGTAAATTTGGTACGATTTCAATGATAGATTGTCGAAGCGCCTCAATACCAGCAGTACGAATCTGCTGATAGCCGCCTTTAGGGATAACATAGGCGATTTGCCATTGGTCACCACGGTCAAGCATTGCCACAAAATATTCACAATTCCACGGTAGTTAGCTTTTTATGACTAAAGCTACTTTTTTTACTTTTCGTATTCTCTTTAAGCGTGTATCATGAGCGCTAAACCTTCGTTATCTGTCGTTAGTCCTTTGTCTTTAGTAATTTATAACTAATGACTAATGCTAGTGACTATTACAGTTACCTTAAATTCTCGTGGCGCAAGTTGTTTTAGAAAACGTTTATAAAAGTTTTCCCCCTCGAAGAGGAGAAGGTGTTGCATCCCAAATACAACCCTCTCTCACCTCTGGAAATGTTGGCGATACAGTTGTTCACCGTCCAGAAAGCCTCAACGTCCTGCGGCGAATTAACCTAACGATCGCAGATGGTGAATTTATGGTGCTGGTGGGACCTTCCGGTTGTGGGAAAAGCACCCTTTTGCGGTTAATTGCTGGGTTGGAAGCGATGACGGGCGGTAATATTTGGGTGGGCGATCGCCTAATCAATGATTTGCCCCCCAAGGAACGAGACATCGCAATGGTGTTTCAAAATTACGCCCTTTATCCCCATATGACGGTGTATGACAACATTGCTTTTGGGCTACGACGCCGTCCCACCTCCGGTGGGGAAGATAACGAAGATAAGGGAGCAATATCCCCCTCATCCCATGTTCGTGATTGGGCAGAAAATTTGTTGGTAGGAATAACGAGGACGCTTCCTAAGGGACTGAGATATATTTCTGATAGAGAACGAACTGTGCATGAGCAGGTGCGTACTGTTGCTCAACTGTTGCAAATTGAAGCGCTGTTAAATCGTTTACCCAAGCAACTGTCTGGTGGACAAAGGCAAAGGGTAGCTTTAGGAAGGGCGATCGCACGTAATCCCCAAGTGTTTTTGATGGATGAACCGCTTTCTAACTTGGATGCAAAACTCCGCGCCGAAACCCGCGCCCAAATTGTCAAACTACAGCGTCAGTTGGGCGTCACGACAATTTATGTCACCCATGATCAAACTGAAGCTATGACAATGGGCGATCGCATTGCTATTCTTAATCATGGTCAACTCCAACAAGTTGCATCCCCCTTGGAACTTTATAATCGTCCAGCCAACCGCTTTGTTGCAGAATTTATTGGCTCACCACCGATGAATTTTATCCCTGTGCAATTTCATGCTCCCCAATTAATTACCAATGGTGATTTTCGCTTCACTTTATCAGCAGTTTGTGGTGAAGCTCTGCAAAAATACGACAATCAAAACCTTATTTTAGGAATTCGCCCAGAACATTTAATTTTGAGCGTACCTGCAAATAAAAATCTCCAGGTGCAAGTGGAATTAGTAGAAAATCTGGGAAATGATACATATATTTCCACTAAACTTCTCCAACCAGGTTTTCAAAAATCTGCCTTTGGGATAAAGGAAGTGCAAGTGCGAGTTCCTCCAGAGCGTTTTGTGTCTTGTGGCGAGGAACTGTGGTTATCTTTGACGCCAGAAAAACTGCACTTTTTCGACCCGGAAACGGAATTGGCAATATTTCCAAATTAGCCGATAGTAGCGGTTAACGGTTACTATTGATGCTTTCCACAAATGCTTGATGTTCTTGTGTTTGCAGCCCCTGGTGAAGAACTGCCAAAACCTCAACCATGTTTCCCTCTTGCAAAGCAGGGACTGCTAACCATAATCCAGGGAAAATATAAGAACGAATCACTCCAGTTGTATCTGGTTCTAATGAGACATATCGCCCTTCTTCTAACTTAAACCAATTCAAGCGATTCTCATACATTTGCCAAACAATGTATTCTTGTACACCATTACGGCGATAGGCATTAAGCTTATCTGTAAGGTCATAAGAAGCACTACTAGCAGCAATTTCTACTATGAGTTCCGGTGCTCCTTCAACATAATCATCATCACTGATGCGAGACTTACCTCCTACTTCTGGTTCTAATCGTAATAAGGCATCGGGTTGAGGTTCATTATCAACATCAAGACGTACAGTGGCGTTGTCAGCCATATCTACTC
Organism: Brasilonema angustatum; assembly: GCF_059505445.1. Classification (NCBI taxonomy): domain Bacteria; kingdom Bacillati; phylum Cyanobacteriota; class Cyanophyceae; order Nostocales; family Scytonemataceae; genus Brasilonema; species Brasilonema angustatum. The sequence goes on from NZ_JCACKO010000145.1 coordinate 6,907, forward strand.
CTGGTGTTGCAACACAGTAAGTTCCCAACCAGGTGATGATTTTTGCATGGGGTCTACCGTGACTTTTTACTCGAACGGGTGAAGCCAAGTACACAACTCCTTCAATTAATTCTGCTTTCTTTACGTGGGGCATTGTTTGATAGCGACGCTCGAATTCATGGCGAGTTAGGCGATCGCCACTTTCCAACGGAGGAAGTTTGAAGGTTGTAGATATAGCTGACATAGAAAACACTCATCTCTACGCTTTTATTTTCGCTCAGTAGACCTCTCCAAAAATCGATTTTGCGATGATTCGCATTATGGTCAAGCTTTTAGCATAAAAGCTGACTTATAATAACTTTATGAAACACCCTTTTTATTAAACAAACCGCAAAGTACGCAAAGAACACAAAGGAAAAGATAAGTTACCTAGTACAGTGCGGCGTAAGTTTAGATAGGGTTATACTGCCAAACGCTTCCCCTTAAAAGTCTATATTTACACCCTAACCGAATTTACGCCTTGGAGTACTAGTAGCGGCAAAGGAGTAATTATAAAATCATGCTCAAAAAAGTAGCTATTGTCGGTGCTGGACTTGGTGGTTTAGCAATAGCGATCGCACTCCAGAAACAAGGCATCAACGCCCAAGTCTACGAAAAAGCAGGTTTTTTACGCTCAGTTGGTGCTGGTCTAAGTATTCTACCAAACGGCTTGAATAGTCTCGAAGCAATTGCTCCTGGTATCACCGAGTCACTCAAAAATGCAGGTAGCAAAACTCAGATGCTAACCTTGAAAAAAAGTACTGGCGAGATGATTGCCCAAAAATCTGTCACCCTCATGGAGAAATACGGGCAGCCAATGTTGCTGATTCGGTGGTCGCGTCTACAAGAGATTCTTGCTGCTGCACTGCTAGGAGAAACTATCCATCTCGATTATCGCTGCATTGGCTTTGAGCAAAATGACAAAGGTGTTGAAGTTTACTTTGATGGCAAAAATATAGTACAAGCAGATTTATTAATTGGTGCTGATGGTTTAAACTCAGCAGTCAGACAGACACTGATTGGTGATGGAGATCCTCGCTATGCTGGTCGCATGTCTTGGCGGGCTGTTCTCAAATTCAGCCATTCCATGCTACCTCCCAACGAAGTCATGTCAATGACAGCACCTGATGGTAGTAAAAATTTCAGTTTTTTTGATTTGGGTAGCGGATACATGTTTTGGGCTGCTACGTCGCTATGGCAGGACGAATCTATGATCCATACTGGCGATGCTAAGTCTCGCGTCCAAGAAAAGTTCTTGAATTGGGCACAACCAGTGCCAGCAATTCTCAAAGTCACAAATCCTGAGGATATTGTAGAACGACCGATATGCGACAGACCGCCATTGCAAAACTGGAGCCAGGGCAGAGTAACGCTTTTAGGTGATGCCGCCCATCCAATGGTGCCATTACTAGGACAGGGAGCAAATACAGCCTTTGAAGATGCTTGGGAACTTTCTCAGCACCTTTGCCATGCCCCCTGTATTGAAACAGCCCTTGCTAACTACGAAAACAGTCGTAAGCCCCGTACACAAATCATTCAAATCCGTAACGCAGTACAGGCAAATCGCTCTTATCAATCTGATAGCGAGACATATCTTCGTGGGATGATTGAGCAAGCGCAAGTAAGTGATCGTGAGTTTGAAGAATGGCTTTATAGCTACAAGCCATCTGTGGCAGCTTATACGTAAAGTTGGATTGTAGATTAGAAGTAAAGAACAATAGAGTGCCCTTATCAAGATAATTCTGTTTTTTCTAAATATACGATACGCGTAGCGTCAAGCAAGCGGGCTTATCGCTTGAAAACTTTATCTGCGCTTCAACCAACTAAAGACTTCATCAACGGATAGTATCAGATTTATACCTTCTAACACTGGCAACACATCTGCTCCAGTCAACAAATCCGGCAGCCGATCCCGATGATAAACTAAGATAGAGCGTTCGCTCGGATCTATTAACCATCCTAGCTGAGTACCATTTCTTAGACAGTGCAGGATGTTGCCTGTTACCTTGGTCTGACTTTGAGCAGGGGAAAGGATTTCAATCACCCAAGGTGGAGGAAACTCAATACCGCTGGATGATATCACCGCTATCATCCAGCGGTAGTTGATCAGTGGCGACAACCGCGACATCAGGAACTACTGAACGATTACCGAAGGTACAGCGTAATTTTGGAAAGCTTTCGTACTGACTTCCTGCTGCATCAATCACTGCAATTAAACGTTTCTGCAACAGGCTGTGTTTACCTCCTCCCATCGGTTTGTGAACCGCTTCTCCATTAATAAACTCCCAAGCTGGTGACTCATCAACGTATGGAAGTTCCAAAAACTCCTTCAGTGTAGTGGTTACTGGAACTGTAATTGTCATTTCCGTCACCCATTTTTTCTTTGACTTTAGTTACATTTTTTCAGTCATACCAAGTTGCAATCAAAGGTAGCACCTGTCATTGCGTTAGCGTAGCGTGCCCGGAGGGCATACGAAACGAAGTGGAGCGTCCCTTGCGCGTGTCCCCTTGGGACTCAGCAATCTCCCCTAATCACAAACTACTACAACAGAACGCAACTTGGTATCAGCTATCATCTGATTTTACCATTAATTGGGATACAAAAAGGCTAATGCAGGAACGCCATAAATAGTTCAATAAGTACAACATTCATAAGTTCGTAGCGTTATAGTTCGTAGTTGTACTGTCTAGCACAGATCTGCGCAAATATGGCAATTTTATAACATTGTTCATCAAAGGAGCAAATCTACTTAACCCAATAGTAGGAAGCTTATTTGTAGAAGCTCATGTCAATGTTTTATCAAATGGATCATCAAGTTACTTATGACTCAAAAAATTCAAGAATCTCCGGCAGAATCTAAAGATGTGCGAGTTACTGCAACCTCAATAATTTGGGGTATCGCTGTAGGAATGTTAGCAATTTGTATCCCACTTTCATCTGCTACAAAAAGTGGTTCTATTTTACCTTTAGCTACTATGACAGCAGCGGCAATAGGTACTGTTGCTGTGTGGCGTTCTGATGAAAAAAAATCAACAAAGAACTCTTTACTTCCGCAAAATGTAGAACTCTTAGAGCAAAGAATTGCTAACTTAGAAACAATTATAACTCGTGATGATTTTGACTTGCGGATGAAAATTAAACAGGTAGAATCTCGCGATCGCAAAAGTGACAATTAAATAATTTTTATCCAACTCACTAACTTTGTGTAAGATATAACTCGACTGGCAATTTTTGATAATTGCCTTAATTTATTCTTAATCTTGTATTACTCTTTTTTCTTTTTGATTACCATATTATTTTTAAATTTTATATACACTCTGTCAGAATCGCATGTTTCTATAAAAAAAAGATCTAAATTGTGAAGCGATATTACATTTTTGAAAAAAATGTTTAGAAAACGTCTAAAAAGCAAACATGGCTCTAACGTAGAACCTAAGAAGATACTAGAGGCAATTTATGACGAGTAACATTCAAAAGTATCGATTTGTCTGTACCCTGACATTTGGCGATATCTATGGTCAAATCATTGTTTGGTTGATTACCATTACAATAAGTTTGGCGTCAGCTTTGGCGTTGATGGGTGCCAGAAAACCTGTTTATGCTTTAGCCACTGTTGGACTCGTAGTTTTACTATCTTTGCCTTTCTTGCTTTTTGCCTTCGTCACTACCTTGCTAAATCACATTGAAGTGTCTCCTATAGAACCAGGAACAAAAATGGAACCAATTCCAGGTAATGTGTCGCAGCAACAACCTGTAGAAGCAACTAGCTGATCAATTTTAGATTGAGGACTGATAAATGATTAGTTGTTAACGGCAAATGGTAAAGAACAAGCTAATGCGTGTCTAAGTTACTTGATTTTTTTTGGCTGTCATTAGTCAGCGCGTCGCCTGTTATTACAAATGATTAATGACCAAAACATACAAACCCCGTGAACACGTCAATGTGTAACTTAACAAGTGCAACAGCGTAAGCTAACAACTAAACAATTCTCATTCCTGACTTCAAAGTTCATAACTGACACCACATCCCTGTCTGTTGGCGGGGAATTTTTTTGACCAAAGCTAAGGGTGTAGGGGTGTAGGCAATACGGTTCGGTTAGCTTGTTTTTCTCAAGGAAGATCCCCCCAACCACGCCAGGTGCTACAACGGGGGGAACCCCAACGCCAGACGCCTCAAGTCGGGAAACCCGCCCACGGCGCTGGCTCCGCAACGCACTGGCTCCCCTTAAAAAGGGGGCTTATAACCCTCTTTTACCCCCTTTTTAAGGGGGTCGCCGCAGGCGGGGGGATCTTATCCAAACCGTATTGGGGGTGTAGGGGAAAGAAAAAACGATATTTTTGTACAAGAAAACCCCGGAATCACCTTGGTCTCAGAGCAAGCACTGATTTATTCCCTACACCCTTATACCCTTACACCCCTTCTTCTTGACACACGCGACGTATCAGCTTTTTACAATATAACAACTATAACTTTTTGATAATTGGGGATTTGTGATGCTTGAACACGATGTAATTATTGTCGGAGGTGGGTTGGCTGGGTGTCGCGCTGCAGTGGAAATTGCCCGCATTGACCCCAGTTTGAACGTCGCAGTGGTTGCGAAAACTCACCCGATTCGTTCCCACTCAGTCGCAGCACAAGGTGGTATGGCTGCGTCTCTAAAAAATGTTGATTCAGCAGACACTTGGGAAGCTCATGCTTTTGACACTGTTAAGGGTTCTGACTATTTAGCTGACCAAGATGCGGTGGAAATTCTCACGCGTGAAGCGCCAGATGTCGTGATTGATCTAGAACACATGGGCGTTTTATTCTCCCGTTTAAACGATGGTCGCATTGCTCAACGCGCTTTTGGTGGACATTCTCACAATCGTACTTGCTACGCTGCTGATAAAACTGGTCACGCCATTTTGCATGAACTGGTGAACAACCTGCGGCGATATGGTGTGCAAATTTATCAAGAGTGGTACGTGATGCGCCTGATTTTAGAAGAAGGTCAGGCGAAAGGTGTGGTGATGTACCGTATCGAAGATGGGCACATAGAAGTGTTGCGAGCTAAAGCAGTGATGTTTGCGACTGGCGGATATGGGCGAGTTTACAACACCACGTCTAATGATTATGCTTCCACGGGTGATGGTCTGGCAATGACTGCTCTGGCTGGTTTACCGTTGCAAGATATGGAGTTTGTGCAATTTCATCCTACAGGGTTATATCCGGTAGGGGTGCTGATTTCAGAAGCAGTGCGTGGGGAAGGGGCATATCTGATCAACTCTGAGGGAGAACGGTTTATGGAAAGATACGCTCCCAGTCGCATGGAACTTGCTCCGCGTGATATTACTTCACGGGCGATCGCCTACGAAATTCGTGCTGGTCGTGGTGTTCATCAAGATGGGAGTGCGGGTGGTCCCTTTGTCTATCTTGACTTACGACACATGGGTAAAGAAAAAATCATGAGTCGCGTTCCCTTCTCTTGGGAGGAAGCACACCGTCTGGTGGGTGTTGACGCAGTCACTCAACCTATGCCTGTCCGCCCTACCATTCATTATTGCATGGGTGGTATCCCTGTGAATACTGAAGGTCAAGTTCGTAGTAGTGGCGATGGTCTGATTGATGGCTTTTTTGCCGCTGGGGAAACTGCTTGTGTTTCCGTACATGGTGCAAATCGTCTCGGTAGTAATTCCTTGTTGGAATGTGTGGTTTATGGACGTAGAACAGGCGCTTCGCTTGCACATTTTGTCCAAAAACGCAAGCTGCCCACAGTGGACGAGCAACGCTACATCAGTGAAGCTCAGCAAGAGATTCAAGCTTTGCTAGATCAGTCAGGCAAATACCGGATTAACCAAGTCCGGCAAGCCTTCCAAGATGACATGACTCAGTACTGCGGCGTTTTCCGCACCGAGGAATTAATGCGTGAAGGTCTAAACAAAGTGCAAGAATTAGAAGAACAGTACTCGCAGATATATTTAGACGACAAAGGCAGTTGCTGGAATACAGAAATCATAGAAGCCTTTGAAACGCGGAGTTTGATGGTAGTAGGGCGTATGATTTTGGAATCAGCCTTGAATCGTCAGGAAAGTCGCGGCGCTCACTTCCGCGAAGATTATCCCCAACGGGATGACACCAACTTCTTAAGGCACACAATGGCTTATTATTCGCCAGCAGGGATTGATATCCAATATCGCCCAGTGGCAATTACGATGTTTCAGCCACAGGAGCGGAAGTATTAGGAAAGGCTAAAGTGCATAAAGCGGGATGTTGCTCATGATTGAAATGTCAGATGAGTAGCTCCGCTCCAAGCAAATATTAGCCTGATGTTGCCAGAAAAGTGAGTTTTGTCAAGTTTGAACAGAAATTTTTCACTAAAAATTTAAGTAACTAATAACTAATAACTAATAACTAATGACTAATGACTAATAACTAATGACTAATAACTAATGACTAATAACTAATGACTAACATTGCGTGGTAATTGTACACGGAAAGTGGAGCCTTCGTTAATGGTGCTTTCAACTGTGATTCTGCCATTCATGAGGCGAACCAATTTATCAGCGATCGCCAGTCCCAAACCAATACCTCCGTACTTGCGTGTGGTAGACTTATCAACTTGCCAAAATTCTTGAAAAATGTGTGCTAGTTCCGATTGTGGGATGCCAATGCCTGTATCCTTAACCATTAACACAACTTGGTGTTGATTTCGTTGTTGTACTTCCACAAACACGCCGCCTGTATCTGTGAATTTAATGGCGTTGGAAATCAGATTAACCAATATTTGCCGTAGACGAAGGCTATCGTTGATAACTGTGGGATTTTCGATATTTGCGTGCAAAACTAAACTTAGGTTTTTTTGTTCGGCAAGACAACGCAGTTCCTCTGTGCTTGCTGTAACCAGCTCCAGTAAGTTAAATTCTTCTGGATTGAGTTCTAGTTTATCTTTCTCTAATTTGGAGAAGTCAAGCATATTCTCAATCAGTGCTAGTAAATGTTTGCCACTTTTAGTAATCCGTTCTATCATGTCTCTTAATTCGACGGGGAACAGATTATAGTAGCGCTGTAACAGCAGCTGGGAAAACCCCAAAATTGAATTCAAAGGTGTACGCAGTTCGTGGGAGAGAACTGACATCATTTGAGTTTTGATGTGTGCAACTTCTTGTAACTCTAAATTCTCTTTCTGAATTAACCGCAGTTTTTCCTCTGCTTGCTTGCGGGAGGTGATATCACGCACAAGCCAACGCAAGCCTTGAAATTTGTCTTCGGGAGCGAACACACGAGTGACACTGATGCTTGCATCAAATATATTACCTTGTCTGGTCTGCAAGCGGATTTCCCACTCTTGGATTCGCTCCATCTCAGATAACCGTGAGAATTGATTACCAAAGGCGCGACGTTCTTCCTCAGGAACAAAGTTGATCAGCGCTTTGCCTATCAAAAAATTTTTCGAGATGTTGAGCAGTTGACTAGCCGCCTGGTTGGCTTGCAAAATTTTCCCGTTGGTATTTGTGACCAAGTAACCATCCGGTGCAAAATCAAATAATTCCTGGTAGCGTTGACGTTCTAGTGCTAGCTGTTGGTTAGTAATTGTCAATTCCTCATTCTGTTGATGCAATTCTTCCTCTGCCACATACAATTCTTCCAAGGTGGTATTAAGTTCGTTGATAGCTTGCAACAGTACATCTTGCGGGGTCGTAGGTGATTCACGAGCACGAGATTCTAAGAATTGGCTGCGCTGGCGTACTTCCTCTATTTGTTGACTAAACTTGTCCAAATTCACGGCGCACCTCTTCTAGTCTCCTCTATCAACCAAGATACATATCGTGCTTAGATCTAAAATCTATCTGACAGGTTATTCTTCAAGCGCCAATGAATGATAAAAGTTGACTATTCTACTTGCGGGCGCTCTTCCATTAGGATAATAAGTCCTTGGATATCAGAGGCGTTACCCAACAGCGGGTTGCAAATCACCTGACACTGAATCGCTCTGCCCCGGCGGTTCCTAGCATCTAGCAACACTTCATAATGTTCTGACTCTCCACTCAGAATTGTTCGCATCGGTTGTCTGAGTGGCTCCAACGGCAAATTAATGTCCAAACTCATAAAATGCTTAGAAAAAACTTCATCAAATCGCAAACCCCACAAATCTTCTGCTTTGCGGTTCCAGATTACGACATGCAAGTCGGGACTTAGAACAACCACGCCAACACGTAAACTAGTCAGGATAGATTCTAAAAAACCGTTGACTGTATTGAGTTCTTGGCTACGTTGGCGCAATTGTTCGTTGATAGTCTGCAATTCTTCGTTGGTAGATTGCAGTTCTTCGTTCATAGTTTCTAATTCTTCGTTGGTGGATTGTAGTTCTTCGTTTGTGGTTTCCAGCTCCTCCACTGTCGATTGAAGTTCTTCGTTGGTAGTCTCTAATTCTTCGTTTGTGGATTGGACTTCTTCATAAGCTGTTTCTAATTCTTGATTGGCGTTTACGAGTTCCTGTTGCAGATTTTTAAATCGAGTCACATCTATGAAGATAATCTTTGTACCCAAGATTTCGTCGGTGTTGTCACCTACTAAGGGTATTATCTGTACGTCGAGAGATTTCATTTCGCGGTCTGTAGTGGACCACTCAATATCTTTTAAGATGATGGAGCGACGAGTGGAGCGAACATGGTCAATGCGCGATCGCAACTCCACAGGTCGATAAGAAAGCTCTAAATCTTGTAACGGACGACCCAAATCTTTAGAATTGAGATTAAACAAATTACGAGTTTCAGCATTAGCCAATATAACAATACTGTTGATATCCACGACTAATTGAGCGACCGGATCAATCTCAAAGGCTGCTTCATGAACGCGGATTTGGTCAACAATTTCTGGTACCGCTTGCTGTGTAGAAGAATTAGACATACTTAACAGCATATCTCGAATATTGCCGTTAGCAACTTTGGTAAATACCCGTCGCCGTAAATCTAGAGGGGTAAACGAGTGACTGCGAGTAAACAACATTTCTGCTTTCCCCAAAAACAAAAAACCATTATCATTCAGAGCAAAGTGAAAGCGATCAAGAATTTTTGCTTGGGTTTCGGTATTAAAATACATCAAAGTATTACGGCACACCAGTAGATCAATCCTGGAGATGGGTGCATCTTGTACCAAGTTATGGCGACCAAATATGACACCGCGACGCAATTCTTTTTGAACTATGTAGCGATCGTTAACTCGCTCAAAGTATTTTTGCTGTAGATTTGCGGGAACGCTTTCAATATCTTTTGGATTGTAACTTGCTTGGCGAGCGAGATTAAGAGCTTCCACGTCTACATCCGTGGCAAACACTTTCACCCGTGTTGTGTACTGTTCCATACCCATTGCTTCAGCAAGCAAAATCGCTATGCTGTAGGTTTCTTCCCCAGAAGCGCATCCTGCACTCCATACTCGGATTGGTTTAGTTGTATGTTTTTTTGCAACTATTTTAGAAATGATTTCACTAGCTATGTAGTCCCAAGCTTGTGGCTCACGGAAGAAAGCTGTCACATTGATCAAAATAGTGTTGAACAGCTCAGCAAACTCGTCTGGGTGTACCTCTAGATAGTCTAAATAATCATTAAAATTTTCTACACCAATAGTTTGCATACGTTTAAAAATTCGACGGCTTAAGCTTGTGCGCTTATAACCACTAAAATCAAAGCCTCGATTGCGTTTAATGTACTCTAATAAATTTTCTAATTCCGGATTTACTTCTTGGTTATTCATGTCTTTTTTATACTAAACTTTAGTATTATATGTAATTGTTATCAAACTACAGCCTCCCAGGCATAATTAGTACCTCAACAAGAGATGTTTTTGCTCCAAACAGTTATTGTAAAACACTATCTGGAACGGTATAAGTTACCCTTCCACGAGACTTCCAAGCCTTTTCCCTGTTAAGCGTTCCCTGTTAAGCGTTCCCTGCTATACAAAGTTCACAAGATATTAGTTGGTTCTTCATTTGGTGCAACTTCAGTGTTGTTCCCCTGTACTGGTGTAGGGTTATCCTTGAGCAGGATATCCCGAATAACCCCAGCACGTTTTAGAGCATCCTTCACTTGCTCTTCCAGTCGTTGTGCTGATAAAGTTTGGTTGTGATCGCGCATCCGTTTCGCCATCCGACCTGATAAAGATGCTTTCTCTTCCAATGCCCTGAGGGCAAACCACAACGCATCTTCCAAAGCATCAGATTGCTTTGCCAACAGAGTTTCTGCTGAATAAGCGTGACCTGTACGGCATCGAAACCGCAATAACTTTCCGTCTGAAAGATCCCACAAAGTACCACCACAGTCTGGACAGCCGTAAGTAGAAGGTTTGCCTGGTCTTTCTTCGTTGTTAAGTACGTTCATATCCAACTGCACCAACCCAGATTCAAATTCAATCTCTTCAGGCACAGGATCTTCTTCGCCTTCCACGGGCGTGTTAGCTAGATTTACCAACATATCTGGAATATCCGACAGAGGCAAAATATAGTCAATATCATCTACGTTCTCGATCGCGCTGCGCGGCATTCCAGGATGCATTGCATCTTCGGGGTTTTGAACAACTGCAACACCATTGCGCATTTTCACTGCCTTTAGTCCTGCCGTACCGTCGTCAAGAACACCCGTTAGCACCACAGCAACCACTCGTCGCCCATAAGCTCGCGCTGCAGTGCGAAACAGTGGGTCAATAGCTGGACGATGGCTGTTTTCTGTAGATCCCCGTGTCAGATGTATATATCCTGGTTTTACCAGTAGGTGATAGTTTGGCGGGGCAATATAAATCCTTCCCAATTCAATGACTTCGCCATCTTTTGCATGAGATGCGGGCAATTTTCCAGCACGGGTAAGGATGCGTGGCATAACACTTGTACCGTAGCTTGGTACATGAAGCACAATCATCACAGCAGCATTTAGGTCTGGCGGTAACTTTTTGACTAAGTAAGAAAGTGCTTGAACTCCCCCTGCCGATGCTCCGACAACGATGAGATCGTGTCCGGGCATTTTTGTTATTCCTCCTAATTGCAGCGGAGCTAGGCATATCGCACTGCTAACATCACGCTAGCAGAATCAGGTAAGAGATTTACTTAACTTTGAGCTGATTTATCAAATTGTTGTAATTTTTTTTGTTTCAAAAACAGAGCTTGAGCCTTAACAAAATTAGCCTGAGCTTTAGTGTATCTAGCTTTAGCTTCAGCATGCATAATAGCTAAAGCACGCTTTTGATTTTTTTTTATTCATCAAAGTCATTTTCCTTCTCATCGCTTTGAGAACTCATAACAAGAGCTACTTGTTTATCTGACTCTGTGACCAAGGTATTAATTAAAGGCTTTTCACCATTATCTATTTTTCTCGCTAGTTCCAGTAGAGCATCAGCTAAGACTATCGGCACTCTGATAGCACGGGTTCTACCAAGCTTCCATGAAGGGGCTGGACCTCGCTTGCCACGTTGGGGAGTATTTAACATAAGTTACTTGTACAAGTATTATATTTACAATCATAAACTTGTACAAGTTTTCAAAACCTGTACAGATTTAGTGTAAACTAATGGATAATCAAAAATCAAAAAACAACACGTCTAACGCCGTACATATAAGTGCTAAATGTGTGATTTTCTCTAGGACTTAGGCACTATACAAATTGATCATCATGTGTCAAGCGTAATTCTGTCGTTTTAGGCTGTTGAGGACAACTCAACAACAAGTAGCGATATCGCTTGCAAAACATGAAAAAATCAAACTTCAAGTGCTGAAAAATCCTACCCTATATTTGATTGTTTCTATCAATTTTTGAAGATCAACTATTTGAACAGTTAAATTCATTTAAGATTTATTTTTTATGGTGTTTTCCACTAAGCAGCGAATTTTAGTTGTGGATGATGTTCCTAACAATATATATTTGCTTCAAACAATTTTAGAAGCAGAGGAATTTGAGGTTGATACTGCTTTGAATGGTCTTTTAGCCTTAACTAAGATTCAAGCATCACCACCTGATTTAGTCCTGCTAGATGTGATGATGCCAGTAATGAATGGCTTTGAAGTGACCAAAAGTATCCGTCAAAATGATAAACTCCGCTTCCTTCCGATTTTACTAATAACAGCTGGTAATGACAGTGATGGGATAGAAGGATTAAAAATAGGGGCAAATGACTTTATGCGTAAACCTATCAAATTTGACATATTAATGGCAAAAATCTTAAATATTTTGAGATGAAGTACAAACCTATTTGAAAGAAAATAGATATAAAAAAACTGTCAGTGTGAAAATTTCTAAAAAAATCGAAATCTGACAGCTTTTTTCAGTACATTGAACCACAGATTATCGTAGGGGGTACGGCAAGATCAGCCTCTACCCCCTGGTTTATTTACTTGAAAACCGCGCTTCAGCAAAATTCGATTTCATCTAGATGAAAATGTGAGTCTACATCGAGCGCTTATTATTCAAGGTTTTTCACTATTAGTTTGAAGTAATTGGACGCTCACCATCAATGTCCTGGGTGTCTGTTATGTCAAAATCACTCTTAGCAACGGGACGTTCACCGTCTATGTTGACAGTATGCCCAACGTTCATATCACCTGGATCAATTGGACGCTTGCCATCTACAGCAAGCATGTCATGATTCTTAAAAGCACTCTTGCCAATTGGACGGTTACCATCTACATTTAAGGTTCTAGAAACCTCAAAATTACCCTTGGCGAGAGGACGTTCACCATCGATGTTGAGAGTACCCCGAACTTGCATGTTATTTGGGTCGATTGGACGGTGACCATCTACATCAAGTGTTTTAGAAATTTGTGTGGGTTCGTTAGATGATGGGCTACTACCTGTTGTATTTTGAGCGGAATTTTTGGCAGTGATATCAATTTTGTCAGTCTTATTTGAAGTGATTGGACGTTCACCATCTATGTTTTGGGTGTCTGTTATGTAAAAATCACTCTTAGCAACGGGACGTTCACCATCTATGTTGACAGTCTCCCTAACTTTAAAACTACTTGGGTCAATTGGACGCTTACCATCTACTGCAAGCATGTCATGATTCTTAAAAGCACTCTTGCCAATCGGACGGTGACCATCTACATCTAAGGTTTTAGAACGGTCAAATTCACTTTTGGCGATTGGACGCTCACCATCTATGTCAACAGTTTCTTCAACTTCAATATCAGCGGGGTCAATTGGACGGTGACCATCTACATTAAGTGTTTTAGAAATTTGTGTGGGTTCGTTGTTATCCATACTTCGGCTTGTTCTTCCTTCTTATGGTTGTTTGTGCTCAAATAGCATAATCCCAAGAGTTCTCTATCCAGAACGTTACCACTTGTGGGCTATGCAAAAAACTCTTTATTATTCACTAATTAACATACTTAAACACAGACAAAAAATCATCTGCCACAGCATAGAATCTACCTCTGACTTGAGAGGGATTTTTGACACTCCCCACGGCTGTGTAAATTTCGCTGCGCTCCATTCACACAAAAAGCCGGGGGATTCTTGGCTCATTGACGTTTCTTGCCTCTACAGGTCTTGCGACCAATAGAAGTAGAGGAAACATTTCCCCAAGCGTTACTTCCCGGATGCCCTCCGGTAGACTTTGCTTTACACAAAATATTCATAGCTGCGTTCACATCTCGTTGCAATACTGTCCCACAGTGTGGACAGTTATGAGTTCTTGTAGATAGTCCTTTTTTGACAGTCTCTCCACAATTACTGCATTTCTGGCTTGTGTAATGAGGTGGAACAGCTACAACTTTAGTATCAAATTTCAAAGCAAAGTATTCAATCCAACGACGAAAAGAAGTCCAAGCAACATCACTGATTGACTTCGCTAAATGGCGATTTTTTACCAGCCCTTTCACATTTAAATCTAGCCTGCGGCAAGCCGCTTCGCGTCTACATAGGCGACAAAGCTGTTAAGCTTGCACACGCAACGTGCCAGTCTCTTGGCATGTTCTTCACGTTGCCTACTTACTCTTAAATGCTTCCGAGCGTACCGCCCTCTAGCTTTTCGTCTGTTATTTTTACCTTTTTCTTTAGTGTAAATCCGGCGTTGAGCGTGCTTGATGGCTTTCTCTGCTTTACGGAGAAATCTTGGATTTTCCTCGTGATGTCCGTTTGAATCAGAGTAAAAATACTCTAATCCGACATCCAAACCGACTTCACCATCTCCGGTTCTCGCTTCGGACGCAGTATCTACTTTAATGCAGAATTGAACGTAATAACCATCGGCTTTGCGTACAATCCGAACACGCTTGATTAGCTCAACTGAGTAAGTATGGATGTCCCATTTACCTAACAACTTGACTTCACCAATACCTTTGTTGTCTAAAAAGGTAATTCGGCGTTTTGTCGAGTGTAGCTTCCACCCAGATTGTTTGTACTCAACACAGCGACAATCTTTTTTAAACCTCGGATAACCTTTCAATCCTTGCTTGTTTTTCTTGCAGTTATCAAAAAACCGCAAAATAGCACGTTCTACATTTTCTACCGAGGCTTGACACGCATGACTGTTTAAGTCTTTAACAAACTCGAATTCTGCACGCAATTGAGTGTTGTACTGATACAGTTCTTTTTTACCAACACCACGGTTATCCATCCAATATCTAAGCACTTTGTTACGTACAAACTGACTTGTACGAATTGCTTCGTTTATGGCTTGTGATTGAGTCTTCTTAACTATTGCTTTGTATTCCAGTACCAACACTCTTGAATCACCTCCTTTTATTTGTTAACCTAATATTAGTATATACGGCATAACTAAAAATGACAACAAAGAAAGGACAAAAAAGATTAAAGAATATACCGATACTGCATGAAGAAGTTAAAACAAAAAGAACAGTAGTACTAACCCCATTTGCATGGGAAAATATCAAGAATGAAGCAATATCTCGTGGGATAAGTGCTAGCGAGTTAATAGAAGAATTTGGACGGGGACTAAAGTCCCCTACGGGCTTATCCCCATAAATGAAATTTAGGGGATAAGCCCTCTAGTTTTCGGTCAGTTGAGTGCGGCTACAAAATCCTCTGCGATCATAAGGTATGTTACCAACCCGCCTCTTACAACGCCCTAATTTGCCGTTGTCGCACCCGTTCAGCGCTTCCAGTAGGAATTGAGGCGATGAGTTTTTGGGTGTATTCCTGTTTGGGTTCGCGGTAAATACTCTCTGCTGTCCCTTGTTCGACGATTTCACCGCGATTCATTACCAAGATGCGATCGCTCATAAATTTCACCACACTCAAGTCGTGAGAAATGAAGATATAAGTCAACCCAAACTCAGCTTGCAATTCTTTGAGCAGATTTAGCACCTGTGCTTGCACAGATACATCCAGCGCTGAAACCGATTCATCACAGATAATAAACTTAGGATTTAATGCCAAAGAACGGGCAATACAAACCCGCTGACGTTGACCACCAGAAAACTGATGCGGATAGCGGTTCATCGCGTCTGCATTCAAACCCACCCGTTCTAAGAGGTAAGCGACACGTTCTCGCCTTTGTTGCTTTGTGTTACCAATCGAGTGAATCACCAAAGGTTCCATAATTGCTTCCCCAACCTTGAAGCGTGGATCAAGCGAGCTAAAGGGGTTTTGGAAGACAATCTGCATTTCTCGTCGCAACTTCTGCAACGTTTTGCCTTTGAGGGTTATGATATCTTGCCCTTCAAAAATAATTTGACCACTCATTGGTTCAATTAATCGCAGCAAGGTTCTGCCAAGGGTGGTTTTACCGCAACCAGATTCTCCCACCAATCCCAACGTTTCTCCCTTTTTGACATCAAAGGAAACGCTATTGACTGCCATAAAATAGCGTTTTGTGCCACCAAACGCCCCCCGTATAGGAAAACCAACCTTCAAATCACGAATTTCCAAAAGAGATTGCTGGTGTTCTAAGCTTTGCAACCTTTGATTTATTTCTTCAGTTGTGACTTCCACAGGTTGTTGAGGTTGCTTTTCTTGAATGATCAAATCTCCTGTTGGCGTTTCCTCCACATTCATGTAGTCAGAAACTGTCAGCAGTTTTTGCGGACGACGGTTGAGTGTGGGGCGACAAGCTACTAAGCCTTTCGTGTATGGATGCTGCGGATTTGAAAAAATTTGTGCCGCCGAATCGTATTCTACAATTTTGCCTCTATACATCACCGCAACTTTATCAGCGACTTCTGAAATGAGTCCTAAGTCGTGGGTGATGAAAATTAATGCCATTTCACGGCGCTGCTGCAATTCTCGCAGCAACTCAAGGATAGTTGCTTGTACCGTCACATCCAATGCTGTGGTTGGTTCATCAGCAATCAGCAGCAGTGGGTTGCACGAAATTGCCATTGCAATCATCACCCGTTGCAACTGTCCCCCAGAAAGTTGATGCGGGTAACGTTCTAGGATAGCTTCTTTGTGCTGCTTTACCAACTGTGCTATCTTTTGCTCGTCTGGGGTTGGTGAATCGAAGGAAGTTTGTTTCCAAGTTTCGATATACTGTACCTTGAGAGCTTCATCGCTAGGAAGGAGTTTGACCTCTTGCAAACCGGCGATCGCAATTCGTCGTGCTTCAGATGCCGAAACATTCTGGTGTCGTAAAATAGCTTCCGTTATCTGAAACCCAATCGTGTAAACCGGATTGAGCGAACTCATCGGTTCTTGGAAAATCATGGCAATGTCGCCGCCTCTGTGGATCTGTATTTGCTCCCTAGGCAATTCCACTAAATTGATCGGTGCGCCATTCTCTTGAGGGTGAAACCAAATTTCACCGCCACTAATCCTACCAGGATTTTGAACCAACCCCATAACTGCCAGCGATGTGACTGATTTTCCGCTTCCCGACTCTCCGACTATTCCTAGAGTTTCTCCTCGATGTAGTTCAAAAGATATCCCATCTACTGCTTTGACACTTTTACTCTCACCCGAAAACTCAACTTGTAAATTGCGAACGTCTAGGATAGTTTCTCTCATAAAAGTCAGGGGCTTAATTCTAGCTTATAAATTATTTGGATTTTAACAGCGACTTTGATTTTTTTTATTGATCGCAATCTTATGTGCGAGGATATTTTTCCGATTTTGACAGCTTTCGTATTAAATTTGGCATTAAAAATTACAAAAAATAACTTAAGCTGTCGCAAATATAGCAGATTTCCATTGAGTGCCATATTGGAAAAACGCTAGGGACGTACCATTGCTGCACTCCTACCCGTGGTGTACGTAACACAGAACAGGTATATACGATTCCTCCGCAGATTTTTGCGAAGCTTCGTTAGCGTGTATGTGAAGTCCCAACTCCGGTGCTCCGGTGCTCCCTTCTCCCTATTCCCTGTTGCCTATTCCCTGTTGCCTGTTCCCTATTCACGAAATTGAAGAATCAAAATCACAAGATTCTTCGTCACTGGAATTATTAACTCTCAACGTCAAATTCACGAGCTTTTTAGATCTGTCTATGCTATCTCAACCTGTGAAACTTCTTTTTTTGAGTGCTGTGAGTTTATCCTTTGTTCTAGGTCCTGCAGCAGCATTTGCCCAAGTTCGTGGAGGTGGTGATATTGTTGTACCAACAGAACCAGCAGGCGGTGGCTCAACAACAACTAGAACAAGAACAATAGAAACAGGTAGATCCTCCACTACAACCAGAACAAATACCTCATCACCTATTAGTAGCAGAAATCGATTTTTCTGTCAGTCTTACAATGGTCAGTACACCGTGATGTACCAGCCAGAAAGTCAACCAGGTCAATACTTCCCTTGGGCGAGTCCTAGAACTTTGGGTGGCGGATGGGATTCACAACAGCGTTGCCAAGCAATTGCCGAACGCTTGGAAACATATCGCCCAGATGGCTTAGTGGAACTGAAGACAGCTATAGAGAACAGACAGAATATTCTCTGCGTCACCACAGAAGCTAATCCTTACTGTCGCATTGTGCTGACAGTACCCCCCGAAAAAGATCCTTATGTTGTCCGTAATAGCGTTTTCCAAAACTTAGCATCTGCTGATAGCGGACAGCAAACTTTTGGCGTTAACACTTATACAAGTGGTGGTAACGAGCTCTCCAATTTGGGGCAAAATATTTTTGGTGGTAAAAAAGCTTCTGCTTCTTCTAAAGACCCCATCAATCTCAAACCTTTCTTAGATCGTGCTGATCGCGGTACCGGAGAAAAACTGCGTAATGGTGTGTCGCTGGGTTCGCAGCAGTCTCAACCTCAAACTGGTAATCGTCTAAATCCCAACAAATTCCGCTAAATGTAGTTTTTTCCTCTTTCCAGTATTTGGTTAATGTCGGATTATCCGGTGATTTCAGTAGTATTTGTTACAAAAACACAATAAGCGTTCACCAAATGAACGCTTATTGTGCGGATGGAATGTTGCCATAATTTTTGGTCTTGTTTTAAGTATCAATTCAAACCAAATACATTGAAGACCAAGAACAAGCCCCCTGCGAATGTCAATGCGCCCAGAAAAATGCAAGCAGGTAACGTTAGCACCCAAGCGATTAAGAGATTCCTGACTGTTTCCTTCTGAATTCCAGATCCATTGGCTGTCATCGCGCCTGCTATCCCAGAAGATAAAACGTGTGTTGTGCTCACAGGCAAACCAAAGTGGTCTGCAGCCGCAATTGTAGACATGGCAACTAATTCAGCTGAGGCACCTTGGGCGTAGTTGAGGTGATCTTTGCCAATCTTTTCACCGACTGTGACCACAATCCGCTCCCATCCAATCATCGTGCCCAGTCCCAGCGAGAAAGCAACAGCAAACTTAACCCAATTGGGAATAAACTCCGTGACTTTATCTAAATTCTTTTTGTAGTCTACCAGAGACTTCTCATCAGCTTTTTCTGTAAATATATTTTTCTTATCGAGCTTGTTAATTGTCTTACTAACTAAATAGATGTCACTTCTTAAAGCGCGGCGATCAGCTTTGGAAATGTCTTTAATGCTGGTTTTACCAGATAGCTTGTCTGAAATCTGGCGATTTTTGGTAGCCAAAGCAGCAAACGTCTTGTCACCGGCGTTATCTAATTTGAGGAACCTAGACAGTTCGGCGTCTGCGTCCTTACCCTGTAGAGACACCCCAGGGGGAACGCGTTTGTCAAGAATCACAATCGCAGCTTTCGACTCTTGAGATAACTGAGTGAATGTTGAGCGATCAATATTTAAATCTAACGCATAGATACCCGGCAGAATGCCAATCAGAATCAGCATAACCAACCCCATCCCTTTTTGCCCGTCATTCGAGCCATGGGCGAAGCTGACTCCTGTACAGGTTAGTATCAGCAAACCTCGAATCCACGGGGGAGGAGGAGACTTCCCTTCCGGTGCCCGATATAATTGTGGCTCTTTGATCAGTGCCTTAGCAGCAAGGAGGAGCAGTGCTGCTGCAGTAAAGCCTACCAATGGTGAGAGTAACAGTGATTTTAAAACATCAGATGCTTTTTCCCAGTTCACGCCTTCGCCAAAATGACCATTTGTCAAAAGGGAGTTGGCTAAACCGACTCCGATGATAGAACCAATAAGCGTGTGTGAACTGGATGCAGGTAGCCCTAAATACCAGGTGCCAAGGTTCCAAATGATAGCTGAAATTAAGAGCGCAAATACCATCGCAAATCCTGCGCCAGAACCCGCGTTGATCACCAACTCAACAGGTAAAAGTGAGATAATCCCAAACGCTACCGCCCCTGAGGAGGTTAACACTCCCAATAAATTCATACAACCCGACCAGATAACGGCGTGGTTTGGCTTGAGTGTATGAGTGTAGATTACGGTAGCAACCGCATTTGCAGTATCATGAAATCCATTGACAAATTCAAAGCCAAATGCAAGTAACAAGGCTAGTATTAGGAACAAGCCACTGACTAGAGTTAAGTCTTGGAAGAAATCCATGCTGGTAAAATAACCCAATCACAACTGAGCATAGGATTTAAGAGTTAAGATTCCAATAAGCTGAAGTTAAAATTTGATGAATATTATTTATTCAAAAATAAAACCCCCTAGAGGGGGTTGGTTAGTATATTGAGTCAAGTGACAAACTCATCACCAATACTCAAAGCAGATACAGCAATAAGAAGAGGATAATCCAAATCACGTCAACGAAGTGCCAGTAGATTTCGGCGGCTTCTATACCAAAGTGATGTTCATTGCTGTAGTGACCTTTACTGCGCGATCGCCACAATACAGCAAGAATTGCTACAACTCCCAAAGTCACGTGCAAACCGTGGAAGCCAGTCAATACATAAAATGCGCTCGCGAACAAGTTAGTCGTCAAGCCAAATTCTAGGTGGGTGTACTCATACACCTGCCCCACCAAGAAAAGAATACCCATTGCAGCAGTAATCCCGAACCAGAGTTGCATTCCCGGGAGATCATTCTTTTTGATGGCAGTATCAGCATTGTGGATAATAAAACTGCTAGCAATTAGATTGATGGTGTTGACTCCGGGTAGCAATAGTTCTAATTCTGGGGTACCTTCTGGGGGCCAAACAGGTACTGTAGAACGCATTGCCAGATATGCTCCGAACAACCCCATGAAAATCATTCCTTCTGCCACCAGGAACATAACCAGTCCAAAAAGGCGATGGTCTGGATGTTCTTCGTGATGAGCATCTGCGGTAGCAGTGTGATGATGGTTAAGGGCTGTCTTTGCTGGGTCAATTGTTTGACTTTGCATGAATTTTCCGTTGAATTTATGAATTACTAATTATGAATGATGAAATCTTTTAGCATTCATCATTCATAATCTATCAGCGTTCTTCTTTCTCGGCAGTGATAGCGGGATATGGCTCGTCAGGTTCGGCGCGTAACACTGAGTTAACACCGGCAGACAAGACTGGATCGGGATCAGATAAAGGTACACCCTTTGCAGTGTTCTCCAAACCATAATCGTATGGTCCAGTCGCTAAAACTGGTGGTTTATCAAAATTCTCGATCGCTGGTGGTGAGGTTGTCATCCACTCTAGGGTGAGTGCATTCCAGGGATTATTACCTGCTTTGGGTCCGTACATCCAACTCCAAATCGCATTGATAATGAAGGGAAATGTCGAAACCGCTAGTATATAAGCACCATAGGTACAAATTTCATTCAAAAACGTAAATTTGGGGTCGTACTGAGCAATACGACGGTTCATACCCATCATTCCCAGCTTGTGCATGGGCAAGAAGGTCATGTTTAAACCGACAATTGTCAGAGTAAAGTGAACCTTGCCCCAAAATTCGTTCAGCATCCGCCCTGTCATTTTGGGGAACCAGTGATAGATTGCCGCATAAATGCCCAGAACGCTACCACCAAATAGGACGTAGTGCAAGTGTGCTACGACAAAATATGTGTCGTGAACGTGAATATCGAACGGAACCGCCGCCAACATCACGCCACTGATCCCACCAATAACGAAGGTGCCAACAAAACCTATGGCGAACAGCATCGCACTGTTGAGGCGAATTTTG
Organism: Brasilonema angustatum; assembly: GCF_059505445.1. Lineage (NCBI taxonomy): Bacteria > Bacillati > Cyanobacteriota > Cyanophyceae > Nostocales > Scytonemataceae > Brasilonema > Brasilonema angustatum. The sequence continues at coordinate 28,319 of NZ_JCACKO010000145.1, forward strand.
CCACCCCACATTGTTGCCAACCAGCTAAAGATTTTGATCCCAGTCGGTACAGCGATGATCATGGTAGTGATCATGAAGAACATCCGCAGCCAACCAGGAACACCGCTGGTAAACATATGGTGTGCCCAGACGATCAGTCCTAGGAAGCTGATTGCCAGACTTGAGTAGGCGATCGCCTTGTATCCAAAAATTGGCTTACGGGAATGAACCGGAATCACCTCAGAAATTGCCCCAAAGAAGGGCAAAATCATGATGTAAACCGCAGGGTGGGAGTAAAACCAGAACATATGCTGGTAAACAACCGGATCGCCACCGCCAGTCGGATTAAAAAATGTTGTTCCTGCAAGTAAGTCAAAGGAGAGCAGAATTAAACCGGCTGCTAGCACCGGCGTAGAGACCAAAGTCAGCGCTGAGGTTGCCAACATTGCCCAGCAAAACAAAGGCAATTGAAAGAAATCCATGCCTGGAGTACGCATCTTAAGCATAGTCACCAGGAAATTAATTGCCCCCAGAATCGAAGACGTACCTAGCAATAGAACGCTCAGAATCCAGATACCTTCACCCACTTGACCTGTGACCAAGCTTAAGGGAGGGTAGGAAGTCCAACCTGCATCTGGTGCATCACCCACCACTAAACTGGCGATCAGCAACAAACCAGCAGGAGGAATCATCCAAAAGGCAACAGCATTCAGGCGTGGAAAAGCCATATCCTTTGCCCCAATCATCAAGGGGATGAGGAAGTTAGCAAATCCTGCGCCTGCGGGCACAATCCACAAAAAAATCATGATTGTGGCGTGCAGTGTAAACAAACTGTTGTACACCTCAGGGGTGACAAAATCCACGTCTGGGGTTCGCAGTTCGGTGCGAACCAAGTCAGCCAAAACGCCGCCAATACAGTAAAAAATGAACGTGGTGACCAGATATTGAATCGCAATCACCTTATGGTCAGTGTTGAAGGTAAAGTAGTCTCGCCAATGTCTGATCTCTGGTTCTTCAGCCAGAGCAGGGATATTGGCTTTTTCTTGTACCTGTGCTTGTGTCATAAAAATTTCAGAACTCAGGAGTCAGGAGTCAATTGCTAATTACTAATGACTAATGGTGAATTTGATGTAGCATTTCTGGATGAATTCCCATATGGCTGGTATGAGGAGCGAGAAATTCATCTGGTGTTAAATCCGCAGGATTAAGAGCAACTGCTTGCTTGAGTTCTTCAGCGCTAGCAACTTCCTGTTCTTTGATCCACTGTTCAAATTCTTCTGGTTTTTGAACAACAACTTGTGTCCTCATCGCACCGTGGTAAGGACCACACAGTTCGGCACAGATGAGCGTATAGTCACCTTCTTTGTTGGGCGTAAAACGAATCTCACTTTGCCGACCGGGGATCACATCTTGCTTCAAACGAAACTCTGGTACCCAGAAGGCATGGATCACATCGTTGGCTGTCATATTCAATTGCACTTCCCGCCCGATGGGAACGTGCAGTTCTCCAGAAGTGACTTCAGTGTCAGGGTAGGTAAAAATCCAGGCGTACTGCAAACCTGTGACGTTTACCACAAATGCAGGTGGTTTTCCTTCATTTTCAGGTGTAGGTCCAAGGCTAGGAGCAACACTTCCTACACCAGGAGCATTCCGCTTTTGGGGAATTTGGTCAGCATTGCGGACTGCTGCTGTCGCAGGGTCTTGCATTGCCTCATCAGATTTTTCCTGATTTTCGTTAGGTTCTGTGCTGGGGGGAGTATCGCTTAAAGTTGCGGCGATCGCAGCCCCAGGCATGTTCATGACTTGTGACGTCATTGGGGCTTCATGAATGTCATGGGGACTAAAGCCGCCCATATCGTTGTAAACGTCGAAGCTGTAAACAGAAATACCGATAACGATAACAGTTGGGATTGCTGTCCAAAGGATTTCTAATGGTACGTTGCCATGTACTGGCGGACCATCTGCATTGTCACCTGCACGGCGACGGTATTTTATAGCAGAGTAAATTAAGATACCTTCTACGAGCACAAATATACCAGTGGAGACGGTCATCATTGCGTTGAACAAACCGTCTACTAACGGGGCTTCGTCAGAAGCTGCTGTTGGTAGTAGACCATGATTTTGACCGTACCAGAGACTGACTAGGGTCAGCCCGATGCCAATTAGTAATGTCCAGATGGAACTTGGGATTTTCACGGTTTTTTTGAGTTAACGGCTTTACTATATCCGACTGAGCAGTTTACTCACTTACTACACTAGTCCAGCCTAAGAGATATCTTGGAGTCACGCATGAAAATTTTATTAATTTTTCGGCTGATTTTTTGGATCTTGAACAGAATCTGTTTCTCGGATGTGTCTAGTGGTGGATGTCAATTAGGGAAAAATTTTTCTAACTGGTTAGGAACAGGGAACAGGGAACAGGGAATAGGGAATAGGGAACAGGAAACAGGAAACAGGGGGATAATGTTTATTAAGGTTGTTGCTAGAAATTAAGAGCGCACGAGTTTAAGGCTCACAACTTAAAAATTCCCTAAAGCTTCAGGCAAAAAGTGGCTATGGTGATTCACAGTATAGTGAGAGCCAGTCTCGAACCTTAGTTGTACGCTAGGGTGGGAGATGGATCGGTACTGATAAATGTTTAGAACGTAGACAGAATCAAAAAGAGCGGCAAAAGGTGTCTTTAGATGAGCGAATTTGTCCTAGAACAACAAAACATAACCACTGCGCCGCCGCAGGCTCCACAAGAACGAATTCGTCGCTTGGTGTGGAGAATGTGTATAGCCACTTTGATTTTGATGGCAATAGGCAGTGCCACCCGTGTGATGAATGCTGGACTTGCTTGTCCTGATTGGCCTTTGTGTTACGGAGAACTGGTGCCAACCAAGCAAATGAATTTCCAGGTTTTTTTGGAGTGGTTTCACAGGTTGGATGCGGCATTAATTGGTGTCAGCGCGATCGCACTCGTTGGAATGTCCTGGTGGTCTCGTCGCTCTTTACCCAGATGGCTACCTTGGGCATCCACATTCGCGCTATTTTTAATCGTTTTCCAAGGAGTCTTGGGCGGACTCACGGTAACTGAACTTTTGCGGTTTGATATTGTAACAGCTCACTTAGGAACAGCGCTGTTATTTTTCATGACCTTACTAGTCATTGGCACTGCACTTACCCCTTACCAGCCAACCGGAAACGTAGGTAACTTGCCTTGGGTTGGTTTAACAGCAGCTGTTTTGGTTTATCTACAAAGTTTACTAGGTGCTTTGGTCGGGTCTCGTTGGGCGCTACACCAATGCTTTGGCATATCCCAACTTTGTACTGTGATGTATAGTCATATTGCTGGCGTAGTGCCTCCAACAGTGGCAACATTGGCAGTCGTATTTCTTTCATGGCGGACACCAGCATTGCATCCTGCATTACGACGACTAGCAAATATCGCTGGTGGATTACTTATTGTACAACTCCTGGTAGGAGTTGCCACTTTTCGGTTACATCTTCAAGTCGAGCCACTTACTGTCTCTCACCAAGCTGTAGGAGCAGCTTTGCTTGGTACTTTAGTGGGTTTCACAGTTCTTGCACTGCGCGACTGGGTTCACAGCCGTGGGATCAACGCTAACAGCGTGATTATCAACGCAAATACCATAAGTGAACAGTGAACAGTTATCTAGGTTTGAAAAAAAGGAAATAGTGCCAAAATGATTGAGACTAATGTCTCTCGCCACCATCAAACATTTCTACAGGTTGTTCAAAGCTACTACCAGCTTACAAAGCCGAGAATCATCCCTTTGCTACTTATTACCACTGCTGGAAGTATGTGGATTGCAGCTAAGGGAGAAGTAGACCCATTGTTGTTACTCGTCACACTTACTGGTGGTACAATGGCCGCTGCAAGCGCCCAGACGATTAACTGTGTCTACGACCGAGATATCGATTATGAAATGGAGCGCACACGTCATCGCCCTCTACCTTCAGGTAGAATACAGTCGCGCGATGCTTTGATTTTCGCTAGTGCTTTAGCTGTCATTTCTTTTACGTTGCTTTACGTATTTGCCAACTTACTAGCTGCACTGCTAGCAATGTCAGGTATTTTATTTTATGTGCTAATTTATACGCATTTACTTAAGCGACATAGCACTCAAAATATCGTTATTGGTGGAGCAGCAGGAGCAGTTCCAGCATTAGTTGGTTGGGCTGCTGTTACTGGTACCTTAAGCTGGGCAGCATGGGTAGTATTTGCTATTGTCTTTTTGTGGACACCGCCTCATTTCTGGTCTCTTGCTTTGATGATTAGGGATGATTACGCAAAAGTTGGTATACCAATGTTACCAGTAATTGCAGGAACTACGCCGACGGTGCGGCAGATTTGGTTATACACCCTAGTTACAGTAGCAGCAACATTTTCATTAATTTACCCTTTGCACGTCAGTGGAGTAATCTACGGAGTCCTTGCTGTCAGCTTAGGGGCAGTTTTTATTTACAAAGCTTGGCAACTACTGCACAATCCAGAAGACCGCAATTTTGCTAAAGGATTATTTCTGTATTCCATTTCATACATGATGTTGTTGTGTGTAGGCATGGTTGTTGATAGCCTTCCCTTCACTCATCATGTGCTTAACGTTGTGGTAGATAAGGCGCATTCGTTGATGGGATAGAACTTAGCTGTAGTGGAAATTTATGCGATCGCTTCTTTTGGGCGATCGCATAACTGTGTCATCCTGGGATAACGTCACAAAGGCGTTGCGGGAGTTTGGAAACTCTGCGGCTAAGCCTTTGGCACCCTACGCGAATGCAGCACATCGCACGCAACTGCAACAAAAAACCTCGGCGAAACCAACCGAGGCAGGGAGGACAAGTCCAAATGTGAATGAGTCCTGATATCGAAATCTAAAAATCTTAGCTAACGCCCAAGACAAGCGAAACTAGAGCGTTAACAAATATACATAGCTTGTTTTTTTGGTTTATTTTTTTGTATTTTTAACTTATGTAAACTAGTATAAGAATTTTGTTAAGAAAGGTCAATAAAAGTTTACATTTGAAGAACTGATAGCGTTCATAAAATTAACTTATCAGGAATGAGCGATGATTGTGAACAGCGATGGAGTGATGGAGGCGATAGGCGTTTATGCGTCTGTTGCTCCCTTGCGATCGCTCTTTGGAACACGCAGCGCGTACCAAAGAGCGAGGATGTTTTAGGCTTACGTGCGATACGCCGTAAGTCCTGCGGACATTGGTGACACCGAAAGCATCAACAAATCTCTAGACCTAATGCAAGACGTACTTCCCTATCAAAAGAATCAAGCATAATTCCAGATTTTTCAGCAATTAGGTCTGTTTTGGATTGCTTTATCACACAAGCTTGGTCAGTTAAATATTAGTGCTCATCATGATTGACTCCAAAGGTAATCCGGGCTGTATCGATTCGCGGCGTTTCCACAGGTGTTCTTTGAGGTCGGGAGAACCAAATTCCATGATGGGGTTGTAGTATACGTTCGACAGCGTCCAAAGTAGGGTTACTTGTTTAGCGTGTTTTTGAGCCACCGCAGATGGATCATACTTAGGATTATGTTTGTCCCAAAGACCAATAGTGGCATAGTCTATGTCACCACCATCCTCATACTGTTTGTTATTTACCCACGAATGAAAGAACGAACAGTGGAAAATCATGTAGATACAAAGCTGCTTGAGATCGTTGATATTAGCGATCGCAAGTGTTCCCAATTCCGGGTTAAGGATTGAGTGGGTCACTAAATCCCGGGACATTCCCTCAACCTCCGACCAATAAGTCTTAATACCCGCATGGTGTGTCTCGAAGAATTTCGACACGTAATCTCTAAACGCTTCCCATACACTCTTTGCCGCAGGGTCAAAGTTGTTGTTATGCACGTAATCTTTTAACGCATAACCAGCAGGACTCCAATTACGGTAAGACAGGCGTCTAATTTCATCTTTAAGTACATTGTCTACTTCTTGGGGACTCAAAGCCGAAGCTTCAGGAATAAAACCTGTATTACCAAATATTAAGGACGCTCCTAAAGCGTTAATGTTGAGTAGACCGTCGAGGTGAGGTTCAAGCAGCAAGCGGATTGGGTTATTAACTATATTGCGATAGTACGCTATTGCATACTGACCGATATTCATATGAGTACGTGCCAGGTGAGTTTGGATTTCTTGAAAGACAAACTCAGCACTGCGGAATAATCGCTTTGACCATTCCCAGTCGGCATCACCAGGCACATGAGTCTCAGTTTCGCCGTTGAGAGTGAATTCAATCGAGTCAAGATATAAAGCTTGATCTTCGAGTTTGAATCGTGCCTCAATTAATGAAGGTAGGATACCACCTTCTTCAACTGTATACTTAGTGCAATCGTAGCGAATGATGTACTGCCAAGGCTGGTGTTTAACTCGTTTGAATTTACCTGGGTTGAAACCGTTGAGACGACGTTCGACAAAAAAATTATCGCTGAACTTGTCAGGATGGCAGCGGGTTAAGTTAGCAGGCATCCATTGAGGGGGTGTTTGTCCTATCTTTGCCATTGCTTCGAGAACACCAGTGATGCCCGGTGCTGGTGGCACAGGTGGTGAACCTGGGGTTTGGGTTGGCATCGGAACTAGACGATGCATTGCAAGGTTTGCCACATATCGCGGCTTCGGCTGGACTCGTGCGGGTAAGGGACGTTTGGCGTCAAAGGATGGTACGTCTTGACCTGGCTGCCCAGCGTAAGTATATTCTTCTTTAGGGTTCGGCTGGCTTGCTTGCATAGTAATATAAGCGCGAATTGTGTATTGGTAGTACTGATAGGCTATGGCTAAATTAAACTACAATCACTCACAGCGCAATTTCAGGATTATAGATAAAATCTTTACAGGTGTTTTGATCAGCGTACTCCAAAAGCTAGAACCGCTGCCAGCAAAAATAGGCAGTCTACCAATATGGTACTCACAACCGCTCCACCAAAAGCGTACCTATGCCGCTGCTTTCCTGATAAAGACAAAAGTCTTACCGTTAACAAGACTATGGCGAGAACTAGCGCCCAAGCTTGTCCCCAAGGTGTTTGCACTTGCGTCAAAGCACTTTGTAAAATCGGTGTCACCTCAGGTGTAGGGTGGGCATTGTAATGCCCACTCTACTTAATTCGAGGCTCTTGAGCTAATCTTTTTGAATTGAATTGTTGTCAAGCATAAAAACAAATTAGCGCGTCTCCCTTGGGGCGACTCCTTCGGAACATCGCACCCAAGCACAACAAAAAACCTCGGCGAAACCAACCGAGGCTAGGAGGAGAAGTCCAAATGTCAATGAGTCCTGATATCGAAATCTAAAAATCTTAGCTAACACCCAAGACAAGCGAAACTAGAGCGTTAACAAATATACGTAGCTTGTTTTTTTGGTTTATTTTTTTGTATTTTTAACTTATGTAAACTAGTATAAGAATTTTGTTAAGAAAGGTCAATAAAAGTTTACATTTGAAGAACTGATAGTGTTTATAAAATTAACTTATCAGGAATGAGCGATGATTGTGAACAGCGATGGGATGATGCAGGCGATGCAGAAGCCTTTGTGTGGCGATCGCTCATTAACACAGATTGCACATATACCTTTTTGGTATTAAGAAAAGGGGAATAGGGTATTCCCTATTCCCATTGCCATGAGCTGCAAGTACTCCTTACAAGTACTTTGCACTTGTTCCGGCAACTTATGAGGAAGTTATTGAGAATATTTTATATTTAACTACAATTTTTTACTAGTATTTCAGGATTTTCTGAGACTTATGAGTAGTTGAGAAAGCTTATCCACCAAATTATTCCGTTGATATTTAAAATAAATATCTGAAATTTTATTCATAAACTTTCTCTATATATAAGTACTTGCTTCTCAGGCAAATTCCTAGTAAACTTCTGACAATAGTTGAGAATAACTATTAACATCTGATCTTCGCGAGGTAAATAGACGAATCCTAACCAACCAGCTAACAGTTCTAAAGAGCAAGCAATATTTCTTCCCCTGACCTCAATACCGTTCAGTTAAGACGTTTATTCGTAGAGACAGCAGAGGGGATGGTTCGCTAGTGGGAGCAGAGGAGAAAAGAGTCAATGGGCGTTAACTCTTCTTCCCCCCTGCCCCTGTGCCCCTGTGCCCCTGTGCCTGCCGAAACAGATTAATTTCCTTAACTGAACTGTATTGCCCCTGACCTAGCCGAAAAGGTGCAACCTCACAGGATGCATCTACTCGCAACAAACCATGACCGCTGTACTGTAGAACACAGCGGTTTTTTTTGTGAATTTGAGCGGTGATACACAGCGATCAGAACCGCATTATCCAAAAAAAATGCGGACATTTTACGTTTAATTAGGTAGATCGCTACTTAGAAACAGGAGACTTAAACCTCCAGAATTAGTTAAAAATCTAAAATTGAGTCATCCTTCAACTCCAAAACTAACCATGATTAAACTCAAAACCCAACTCACCCTCGAAGAATTCCTCGCACTTACTGAAGCAGACATCACCTATGAACTAATTGACGGAGAAGCTATTCCTAAATTCAAAAACGATGAAATGTCACCAAATTTTTTTCATAGTTCTATAACAGGTGCGTTATTTATACTATTATCTGGATGGGCAGAAGGAAAGGGACGGGTTGTAATAGAATGGGCAATTAAGCTAACACAAAATCAACAAGACTGGGTTCCTGTACCAGATTTGACATATGTTTCTTATAACCGTCTTTCTGCCGATTGGTTGCAAGATGAGGCTTGTCCTGTTGCACCCGAATTAGTCATTGAAATTATCTCCCCTGGTCAAACTTTCGGAGAAATGACAGAAAAAGCAACAGATTATCTGAAAGCTAAAGTTCAACGCGTTTGGATTATTGACACTAGAGCAAAAACTATTACTATTTTTTATCCAGATGCTCTCCCTCAAACCAAGCGCGGTACTGATAGTTTAGAAGATTCCCTATTTGAAATGCTACAAATTACACCTCAACAAATCTTCCAACAAGCAAGAATTTCCTAAAGTAGAGGTGATGGAAACGGTAAACTGTATTTGACTCCTGATGAAGTTGCTCAAAGCGAACGACAGCAGAGGAAACTTGCTAACTGGAGTTTACTTGGTACTTTTTCAAAAGTCATCCTTTGGGAAGCCTTCGGCTACAACTGAGGCGAAACGGAAGTCAGGCGGGGAGGATGTCAAAAGGCTTCAGGCTTATTAACCGCTGTCTCCAATCCTCGCACATCTTCCCGTTTCGTATCCTGATTCCAAGTAATGTTTGTGAGGTCTGCGCGACTGAGGTTTGCGCGACTGAGGTCTGCGCCACTGAGATCTGCGCCACTGAGGTCTGCGCGACTGAGGTTTGCGCCACTGAGGTTTGCGACACTGAGGTTTGCGCCACTGAGGTTTGCGCTTCTGAGGTTTGCGCCACTGAGGTTTGCGCCACTGAGGTTTGCGTCACTGAGGATTGCGTCACTGAGGTTTGCGCGACTGAGGTTTGCGCCACTCAGGTTTGCGCCACTGAGGTTTGCGCCACTCAGGTCTGCGCCACTGAGGTTTGCCGTTCTGAGGTTTGCGCTACTGAGGTTTGCCGTTCTGAGGTTTGCGCTACTGAGGTCTGCGCTACTGAGGTTTGCCGTTCTGAGGTTTGCGCCACTGAGGTCTGCGCTACTGAGGTTTGCCGTTCTGAGGTTTGCGCCACTGAGGTCTGCGCCGCTGAGGTCTGCGCTACTGAGGTTTGCGCGACTGAGGTTTGCGCGACTGAGGTCTGCGCCACTGAGGTCTGCGCTACTGAGGTTTGCGCCACTGAGGTCTGCGCCACTGGTGCTGCTGGAACGCTTGCAAGCAAACCAAGCGCAATCATAAATTCCAAAGCAGCTTTAGAAACTTCTGCCCCAGACTCCGCCATGTCTCCAGGCGTTCCTAATTCTTGGGGGTTGATCTGTTGCCAAAACCGCTTAAGCTTGTTCACTGCAAAAATTCCTTTGTTGTGACGCTCTCACTGTTGATACCAGTGAAACTCTCAACTTTTAATGATAAGCTTAGCTTGCCGAACAAACCCCCAGTCAGTACGTACAATTGTGGTTATCCAAGTACATAAGCTGATCTTCACGCAAAAACCGCAGCCAGTAAAAATAAGCAGTCCACCAAAATAGTACTCAAAACCGCTCCACTAAAAGCATACCAGTGTCGCTGCTTCCCAGATAAAGACAAAAGCCCCACCGTTAACAAGACTGTGGCGAGAGTTAGCGCCCAAGCTTGTCCCCAAGGCGTTTGGACTTGTGCCAAAGCACTTTGTAAAATTGGTGTTGCCTCCAATGTTGATTCTACTCGCACGATTTGCCGCCAATAAGGAATTAAATCTACCAAGTAGAAATACACATCGGTTAACACTGTACCGAGTAAAGAACCTAAATAAAACCAGTTACCGATTTTGCCCCAGTTCCGACTGAGACACCACAAGGCAAACGGTAAACCTATACACTCAACGGGTAAATGCCATAACGGTTCCCAGCGCAACCAGCCCCAGTAAACAGAACCTGCTAACCAACTCCAACTGAATCCTAAAAGCAAATCTCCCCAAACATACGTAGAGGGACGCGACATTAATTTAAAACTCAGCCAGATCCAACCTGCTGTTAAAGCTAAACTCAACCACGGAAGCGATCGCACGAGTGGCGCTTCAATAAACACAGGCACACAAACCAAAAAGACAGCCGCCGCAAAGACTAACCATGCTGGTTGAGAGGCGACTTTCCACAATAAACCAACGTCAGCGCTTTTCGTTGGCTGAGTTCGCTGAATCGTAGTAGTAGAAGCAGTGTAAGAAGACAAAGTATTGTTAACCAATGTTTTTAATATTTTTTATTTATCTTTATATTACTTAATATATTACAGTATAAATGCCCTAGGGGGGCATTTAATTTTAGCTTAATCCAAGAATTAAGAATATGTTAATGTTGTGAGCATTTCATTTGAGATGCTTACAGTTCACGTGCCACCCGGAAAGACCAATAAAAAGAGTGTAAATTTGGATAATTCAGTACAATAACGCAGGTATATTCAGAGTTCTAGTGATGACGACAATATTAGAAGTGAGTAGTACACAGTGTTACGGGTTGCTTTATGGTGTATGGGGACAACTGGCACAAGTAGGAGTAACCGAAAATCCTCCTGCTGGTGGTGAAGTCAACCTGATACAGGCACTCATTCAGGCATTTATCCTAGGGATTGTCCAAGGGATAACAGAATTTCTCCCCATCAGCAGCACTGCCCATTTGCAGGTGTTTACTAAAGCATTCGGCTGGGAACTCCTGGGACAAAAATCCTTTGTGGCGACGATTCAATTCGGCAGCGTGATTGCCGTGTTCCTATATTTTTGGAAAGATATCACTCAAATTTTGACTGGAGGCTGGGCGGCTTTTCAGCAAAAAGACTGGCGGCGAGACGAATGGCAATTACTAGTGGGCATAGCAGTAGGAACCTTGCCAGCTTTGGTGGGGGGCTTTCTCCTGAAGAAGGCACTTAATGACGAAAACTCGGTGATTAACAGCATGACTACCATTGCCATCGATTCAATTGTGATGGCAATTTTATTAGGTGTGGCGGAAAAAGTTGGCAGCCGCAAGCGGGACTTTCGAGACTTGAAGATTCGAGATGGACTACTGATAGGGCTGGGCCAAATGCTGGCTTTAGCGCCTGGTGTATCACGTTCTGGCTCAACTTTAACAACTGCCTTGTTTTTGGGACTCAAAAGGGAGACAGCAGCGAGATTTTCGTTTTTGTTGGGCATTCCAACATTAACAATCGCCACTTTATATGAATTCTTCAAAGAGGCGTTAGGCAAGATTGACTTAGTGGTAGTGAGTGTCGGGGTAGTTTCAGCGTTTATATTTTCTTATATATCCATCGCCTGGTTGTTGCGATATCTTCAAACCCATAACAATTTCGTATTTGTCTGGTATCGCTTGGCATTTGGGGCTGCAATTCTAGGTGCGATCGCAACAGGGCTATTGAATAATACTTGATGAAATTTCTGGCAATCATCAGATTCAGAACGATTTAAAACTGCAAAAATACGCATATATACGTAGACTTAATCAGTGTGCATCTGTTCATAGCCCCGATTCACTCTGGCGATCGAACTAACTCCACTACACTCTCGATCACTGCATTTGGCGAAATTGGTTTGGGAATGTGTCGTTGGAAACCCGCGTTTATCGCCTGCTGTTGATCCAATTCTCCGGCATAGGCAGTTATGGCGATCGCCGGAACACGTCCTCCTCGTTCGGGTGGCAGCATTCGGATTTCACGCATGAGCATGTAGCCATCGATTTCTGGCATACCGATATCGCTGACCACAATATTAGGAATCGATTGTGAAAAAGCTTCTAGGGCATCAGAACCAGAGGAGACAGCTGTGACGCTGGCGTTTTGTTGCTTTAAGACAAAAGCAATCAACTCCCGCGAGTCTGGGTCATCGTCTACGACTAAAATCTGAATGCCACTCAAATCACACGCTGGTTGTGGTAATTGCTTGATTTGGGGCATCTCAACAGACTTGGGAGCCAGAGGAATCTCTACAGTAAAGGTAGCTCCTTGTCCTTCGCCAAGACTCTCGACAAACGCCTTTCCACCATGCATCTCAACAATTTGACGCACAATCGCTAGTCCTAACCCTAAACCGCCAAATTTGCGCGTCGTGGAGCCGTCTTCTTGCTGGAAACGGTCAAATACATGCGGCAGAAACTCAGCCCGAATGCCTTTGCCCGTGTCTGTGACTTGAATTTGGGCATTGGTGCCAACGGGTGTTAAATTAACTTCAATTTGTCCACCTCGCGGGGTGAATTTAACAGCGTTGGATAAGAGATTCCACACGATTTGCTGTAATCGAGTCGCATCGCCGATAACGCTCACCCCTGGGGTCATCTGTGTTTTCACTTGTAGGGACTTGGCATCGGCGGCTAATCGAACGGTTTCGATCGCTCCAGAAATAACGCTACCGAGCTCGACGGGTATGGCATTTAAGACCAATTTACCGCGCAGAATCCGAGAGACATCGAGGAGATCGTCAATCAGTTGCACCTGTAACTTGGCGTTGCGCTCGATTGTGGCGAGGGCTTCGCTGGTTTTTGCGGCGCTGAGTTTGCCATTTTGCAATAACTTCGACCAGCCAAGAATCGGATTGAGGGGGGAACGTAATTCGTGAGACAGCACGGCGAGAAATTCATCTTTAATCCGGTTCAACCGTTCGGCTTCTGATCGGGCTGCTTGTTCGCTCATGAACAATTGTTCTCGTTCTTGCTCAGTTTGTTTGCGATCAGTGATGTCGCGAGCAATGGCGTAAAGAACATTTTGTTCGGGCACGCAAACAACGTTCCAGGAAATCCATTTATAGGAACCGTCTTTCGTCTGGAAGCGGTTTTCAAAACCAACCGTTTGCCTTCCCCGTGCCAGTTTTTGTCCTTGAGTTAGTGTTGCAGCTCGATCATCAGGATGCACAAATGCAAGATAGGGCTGTGTCGTCAGTTCCGTTTGGGTGAAACCAAGCGTTTTTTCCCAAGCTGGATTAACCTGTGTAAAGTAGCCGTTGAAGTTGCCGATCGCCAGCATATCTAAGGACAAGTTGAACAAGCGATCGCGTTCTTGCCTAAGCTGCTTTTGTTTACTCAGATCCAGGACAAAGGCCATGACTTCCTGGTTTATATTAAACGGTTCTTGGACTAAAGCGGCAGCAATTAAAATGGGAATTCGCCGACCATCCTTGTGCAGATAAACTTTTTCGTAGGGTGGACAAACACCCTGTGTACTCAATTGTTCAGCTGCTTTTGCATCCAACGCTGCAAATTCTGGCGGGGTCAATTTATCCGATTGTACTTGCCCAGAGTACACCTCTTCTGGGGTGTACCCAACTAAGTTTAAGAAATAGTCATTGGCGTAATGCAGCTTACCAAAACAATCCCCAAACACGACCCCAAATAAATTTGATTCGACCAATCGCCGGAACCGCCGCTCACTTTCTCGCAAGGCGATCTCTGCTTGTTTGCGATCGGTGATGTCCATTGACATACCCATCATGCGCAGGGGGTTTCCGGCTGAGTCATAAACCACCTGACCTCGTATTAGTACCCAGTGAGTGCTGCCATCTGTCCAGATATTGCGGTACTCCACATCGTAGTCGGTGCGGTTGACAATTGACTCCTGAATTGCCCCTTGCACCCAAGCTTGATCCTCAGGATGAATCCGCTCCATCAAAGTCTGATGCGAAAAATCAGCATCAATTGATAGCCCAAAGTTCATTTTGCACTGGTCAGAAGTAGACAAAATATTTGTCTTCAAATCGAGTTGCCAGGAACCAAGTTTACTCGTTTTTAGCGCTAGCCTCAGTTGTTGTTCCCTTTCTCGCAGCGCCGCTTCTGCTTGTTTGCGCTCAGTAATCTCAGCACACAAGATCGCAATGGCATCAGGAATCAGGTAAACGCGATTTTCAAACCAGCGATTCCACGCGGGATAGTAATACTCGAATTGCTGGCGCGTTTGTTCACTCATCGCTGGCTCAAGTCGCTGATCAAGCTCAGTCCCTACTAAGTGCAGCTCATTTTTCTGCTGCTGCACCCGGACAAATTCTGTAACATCCTCGGTTCTATGGATGATCTGCGTAATCTCACCATTTGCGTCGAAGACGGGCGAATTGACTGCAGTCCAATACCGTTCCTCAAATCCGCCGCCTTCTGATTCAAGACGGCGAATGTCATACTTCTGTACCGCCATCGTATGAGGCTTTCGATCCTTCAGCACGCTTTCTAGTGAGGCACGCAAATTCTGCACTCCTGTCGCATCTGGATCGTCTGGATTATCAGGATAGGCATCGAATATCATGCGATCAAGAATCTCTTCTCGTTTTCTCATGGTTGCCTGCAAGTAAGCATCGCTCGCTGCCACAATGACAAAATCGGGTGTCAATACTAAATATAATCCCGGTATCGCTTCAAATATCGTTTGAAAATTAAGCATTAGTACCGTTGTCAACCCCTTCTTGCCAGTAAAAACCTCCTCTGACTCACATTTTTTAAACGTGGGTCACTGTTCCCTCTTCTTTCTTTCGTGTTTCCTGTGAACTACTACAGGTCAGCGAGCTGTTTTGGTTCAAGCATTTTTCTACCCAAAACCATAAAACAAAGTGAATAACACACTTTATATAGTAATTCTATCTGAGTTATGAGAATTACTTCTAGTTTCATTGTCCAAAAATTTGACTTTTATCAGAGGTGTTTACTTTTGTCGTGATAGTGCTACTTTGAGTTTTCCACAAGCTTTTTCAATCGCATCTATACTCCCAGGGTTGACAAGTCCGTAGTAGTCGAACTCGTAGACTCGATTATTTTTCGTTGCTTGGAGTTGATTCCAAAAAGATTCTGATTTAAAAGATTTTAATAATCCAGGTAGAGGACTAACAACAATTAATACTTCTGGATTTGCTTCCAAAACTTTCTCAGCAGAAAGCGTCACATAACCAGGTACTGAAAATTTACCTTGTAAATCTGCTGATACATTTTTCGCTTGAAATTTCTCTAACAAATTTCCTGCCCAACTTTTTCTGCTTGGTGACAAAATTGGTTGACGGCTAACCAGCACTAATGTGGAAGGATTCTGAATCGATTTCTCAGGCAAAAAAGTTTGATAGCGGTTTAATAGCGGCGTTGGATCAGCATTAACTATTTTTGCCAAAGTTTTGGTTAAATCTTGTAATTTTTCCCAACTATCAACCTTAGTCAGTAAAGTTGTTATACCCAGTTCTTTGAGTTTGTCGGTAGTCGGATTAGAAAAACCTTCAGCGCCAATAACCAAATCCGGTTTCAGTGCTACAATTTTTTCTAAATTTGGTGGTGTTTGCTCCTGACTCACACGCGGAATATCTTTAAATCGTGAGTCATTTTTGAATAAATTGCTACCACTCATCCCGATTAATTTTGTGCTATCAAGTTGCTCAACAATATCAGATGATAGAGATGAGAGGGTTACAATTCTTTTAGCTGACTGTTGGGTTTGCTGCGATGTAGAGGTAGTACTAGTCGTTGCACTTGTACAAGCAAAAGTGACCAAACTTAACCACAGTATTAATCCAAATAGTATAACACGACGTTGCATAATTACCCGATAATTTTTATTCATTATTAGATGCGGCTTCGTATTCCTCATCAATAGCAGCCAACGAGCAAATTTGCAAACCAACTGGTGTTTCCAATACAGCAACTTCTATACCCAAAACATCAGCCAAATGTTCAGGCGTCAAAACTATCCTTGGTTCTCCTACTGCCCAAATTTTACCTTGGCACAACAATGCAATGCGAGAGCTATACCTTGCGGCTAAATTCACATCATGCAACACTGTGATAATGGATAACTTTTGTTCTTTGTTGAGTTGTTTGAGCAGTTCTAGTAACTGCAACTGGTAGCGGATATCTAAATAAGTAGTTGGTTCATCTAATAGCAAAACTTGCGGATCTTGAGCTAAGGCTAACGCCAAAAAAGCTCTTTGTCGTTCACCACCGGATAATTGTTCGACAGGGCGATCGCACAAAGATTGCATCCTAGTTAATTCTAAAGCTTTCTCAACTTTATCTCTATCCTGTGCGTTTAATTCCCATTGCCACCAAGGTTGATGGGGTGTGCGCCCTAAAGAAACCAACTGTCGCACTGATAACCCCGCAGGTATCGTTTGCTGTTGCGGTAATAACGCCAGTTTTTGAGCGACAGCAGTAGCTTTTTGGGTGTGAATAACTTTTCCATCCAGCAGTACAGCGCCTGTTTGCGGTTTCAGCAGGCGACTCATGAGTTTTAGGAGGGTGGATTTTCCAGAACCATTCGCACCGATTAGACTCAGCCATTCTCCGGCTTGGAGTGCGAGAGTGATTTCTTGGACAATTGGTTTATTATCGTATCCACCACTGAGATTGTTTGTTTCTAATGGCATTCTATTACGCCAATCCATTACATAAGAGCTTCTCACCCCACCGCAAAGTCTGTGTACTGTCGCACATGAGGTGCATGATATGCTAGCACAATGTCCTGCTTCGGAACTCCTCGCGCCACAAGCTGATCTGCGATACGCCTTTGGCGTCTGCGCTTTGCGCAATCGCATCCTCTGTTCCGTCATGCTGCACCCAAATTTTTCCATTCTTAATATCCACATGCAGCACACAACCATAGATCCGAGTGCTACTATTTTTCCAACCTACATTCACAAGCTGATAGCGTACGCCTTTGGCGTCTGCGCTTTGCGCAATCGCTCGTCGTGTCAAATATCGTCTCGCTTTCTATCGGATCATTAGGCGTTAGCGTAGCGGCTCCTCCGGAGCATCGCAGTTTTGCCCGTTGACTCAGCAACTCCTGAATATATTGACGATATAAACTTACTTTATCCATTGTGCAATCTCCTTGTTCTCTGTGTCATAGACTAAGAGGATATTTGAAAAGTATTGGGCGAATATAATTCGCTACTACACAAGCGAAGTCCGCCTGCGCGGACTAATGGAAAATTAAGGGTTTCAAACCCGCGTAGGCGGGTTTTGCCTGTATAGCCGCGATTTCTAATCGCCGGGTCTTTTTGCTATATGACGGCTGCCGAAGACAAAATAAAGGGTAAGAATGGAGTTCTAAAATTGTACTGCACATATATCGCACTTGCGTAAAAGAACCCATGAAACTAACTGGTCCGCAATACAAACAATTCACACAAGCTCTACTTGAGGCATTTCCAGAACAGCAAAGACTTGCTGAAGTCGTAAGATTCCAGTTTGAAAAAAACCTAAATGCAATCGCCATGGGCAATGACTTACAAGCAATTGTCTTTAGATTGATTCAAGCAGCAGAAGCTGAGGGATGGGTTGATAAACTGATTGCAGGTGCTCGTGAATCAAATCCTGGAAATTCAGGATTATTTGTCTTTGCCCAAGAATTCAATCTTGCGACTCCTATGCCACCACAGCTATCAGCAAGAGGCGCATTAGAGAAAATTATTAAGAAAACGAATAGTTTTCTAGACGTGAATACATGGCGAGAAAAGTTAGGCACAATTGAAGCGCAAGTCTGCCGCATAGAAATTAGTAATAACAATAATACTAAAGAATTTGGAACAGGTTTTTTGATTGCACCAAATGTGGTAATGACCAATTACCATGTCATCGAATCTGTGGATTCAGGACAAGCAAATGCCAGCAATGTTATTCTGTGTTTTGACTATAAACAACTAGCGGATGGCAATATTATCAACCAAGGTACAGAATATCGCTTAGTAGAGGATGACTGGCTGATTGATAAAAGTCCTTACACCAAAAATACTTTACCAACACCTGACGAATTAGATTATGCTTTGCTTCGGGTAGATGGAGTTCCTGGAGAAGAAGCGATCGCGAAAAACTCTGATCCAAATGCTCCACAGCGAGGATGGATTTCATTACCTACCCAATCTTATGAATTTTTGCCTGAGACTCCATTATTAATAGTGCAACATCCAAAAGCCGAGCCATTAAAATTGGCGTTTGACACAGATGCTATTATTAACATCAACGAAAATGGCACAACTGTTAAATATAAAACGAATACTCAGCCTGGTTCCTCTGGTTCTCCATGTTTTGACATTAACTGGAATTTAGTAGCGCTGCATCATAGCGGTGATCCTGACAGGAGAAATCCAACTTACAACGCGGGAACACCGTTCAGTGCTATTTGTTCACGTTTAGAGAAGCAAGGTTTATTGGCTGATTTACGAAGTGGTCAACCAATATGGTGAATATTTATTTATGCTCAGATCTTGGCACAATTGTCTCGTTCCTTGTCTCTGGCAAGGAATGTAGCAATGGAGGCTCTGCCTCCTGAGCTACTAGAGGCAGAGCCTAAGCGAATTTCATTCCCAAGCAAAGCGCCTGGGAACGAGAGTGACGCTTTGCATTCTCGTCCGCCTGGGATTTAAATCCCAGTCTCATAGCAAAAGTCGTCTAAAGACGACTGTAAGTAGCTCAACCTAATTCGTGAAATGTCATTGCGAGCAAAACGCAGTGGAGCGAAGCAATCGCAAGAATCGTATTTTATGTTTTTTTATGTTGACCTACTTATAAGCTTTGAAGTCTACTTTAGTAGACTTAGGCTGTGAGCCTCGGAATTAATTCCGAGGCGGTCAAAATTGGCTATCAGCAGCAAAATTTTATTTTTTCTAACTATGGAGTAGCCGTTAATGGGTTTGTCTGGAGAAACAATAAGGAAAATAAGAGAAGCACTAAAATCTGCCTTTCCAAACCGCGACGAACTGGTGATGATGCTACGCATGGAACTTGATATAAGCGAATCAGAAGTTCCTAATCATTCCAACTATAATTTAGTTGTTTTCCACTTAATACAGCAGCTTGACAGCCAAAATCGTATACCAGAATTAATTAAAGGAGCGTTGAATGAACGACGTGGTAATCCCGATTTACAGCAAGTCGCTCAAGAAATTAACGCTATCTATTCCAACAGCAACAAATCACTTTTAAAATGGTTTGAATTTGATGTGGTAACGGTGAATGCCCAAGGTTGGAAAATCGCTCGCAAAAGATGTCGAGCACAATACTTTACGGAAGACTTAGGAAACGGAGTTACCCTAGAAATGGTTGAAATACCTGGTGGTACATTTATGATGGGCGCACCAAAAAATGAGCAAGGTAGTAAAGATAACGAACGTCCCCAACACCAAGTCACAGTTCAACCCTTCTTCATGGGTAGATATCCGGTCACTCAAGCACAATGGAGAGCCGTAGCGGCTTTACCTCAAGTCAACAAAGAACTAGACCCAAATCCGTCTTACTTTAAAGGAGATAACCGACCAGTAGAGCGAATTTCTTGGTATGATGCATTGGAATTTTGTGCTAGACTTAATTTTAGAATAAATTTCACAGCGGGAAGGGATTATCGGTTACCCAGCGAAGCGGAGTGGGAATATGCTTGTCGTGCAGGTACAATGACGCCCTTTTACTTTGGTGAGACAATAACGACTGATTTAGCAAATTATGATGGTAACTACACTTACGGAAATGCTCCCAAGGGAGAATATCGGCAAGAAACGACAACCGTAGGAAGTTTTCCACCAAATGCCTTTGGTTTATACGACATGCATGGCAATGTTTTGGAATGGTGTGCTGATACTTGGCATCCGAACTATGAAGGCGCACTGAAAGATGGCAGTGAATGGATAGCTGAGAATAATAATAATCATTTGCTGCGTGGTGGTTCTTGGCACTACGTTCCCGATCGCTGCCGTTCGGCGTCTCGCCTCAACGACGATGAGGGCGTCGGGAACATCTTCGGCTACGACGGTTTCCGCGTTGCGTGTTCCGCCGCGTGGACTTAGTAGCCCTTTATACTTTTGTCCTTTTCCCCTTTATTCTTTTTTCTTTTCTCTGTGTCAGCGGAGCGGAGCGGAGCGAGATAATTTTTTTCAGGAAATAGAGTTGCTCAAAATACAACCCACTTGAATATTCTAATTTAAAAATCTCTAAAACACAACTATTTCAATAAAAACGTCAAAGCTTCGGCTTCGCTCAGCTTTGATCCTGAGCGAAGCCGAAGGGTCAATTGTCAAGTTTCATAAATCAGCTCTGGGAAGACCACATCTTGCTGACAACATACCAAGCCAAATTTTGAATTATTGCAGCATCTATTTCGCTCA
Organism: Brasilonema angustatum; assembly: GCF_059505445.1. NCBI lineage: Bacteria > Bacillati > Cyanobacteriota > Cyanophyceae > Nostocales > Scytonemataceae > Brasilonema > Brasilonema angustatum. Next base: position 48,979 of record NZ_JCACKO010000145.1, read on the forward strand.
AACTCTCTAACCTAATTTTGTTTCCTTCTTGTGGAGTTCCAAATTGAGTGCTGTAGATACGACGACTCAAGCCTACTGGATTTTTTTCATAGAATTTTGCATAGAACACACACGCCGCTACATACGATCCAATCGGACTAGGGTGACTTTGATCCGGATAGTAAAGGTTCAATTTTGGATTCTCCTCCTGAACTTTTTGCCAAGCCAGTCCAACAGGTGCAACCTCAGCTCCGAGTTCTTTAGCAATCTTCATATACGAATCGGTCAATATCTGTTGCGTTTGGGGTCGATTCTCTCTTGCCCAAGTTAGGTAGAAAACTGTTCGGGCGTTAACTCGTTTGATTTCGGCATCAAACAAACGGGCATATTCGTACATCACCTTCGGATCGCTAATCGGTAAAGTACTCTGTTCTTGCAGCACTACATAGTCCCATCGGGAATTCTGAATTCGCTTAAGTGCTTCACCACGCTCCCAATTACTTTTCAGCGTCGCTCCACCAACTGTCACCATTTCAGTTTCCAGCCTTCTGGTTTCTCTGGCTGAAATGGACAACTGTTGCGTCAACCAGGGAAGGTCATTGACATAAGTATAACTGTTACCAATAAATAAAACTCTGAGTGGCTGCTGATGGGATACTGCTGCATCAACCTGTTTCTGGATCATCCCCATGCTAGAAACCACTGAAAATAGAATTAACCCAATCCAGTATTTTATCTTGCTTTTTTTCATTACCGCGCTCGAAGATTGTAACATAACGGCTAGTAGTCGCTGCATCATCTGTCACGACTAAAGCAGGATACTAACTAAAATTTCCTTTACGTTGATACAGCAACCAAATAAACAGAGGCGATCCAAAAAGCGCCGTAACAGCACCAACTGGTAACTCCACAGCACCCAAGCGAGACAGCAAATCAGCGGCTGTCAAGACTAAAGCACCACCAACAGCACTCAATGGCAAAACAACTCGATAATCTGTGCCAACGAACAAGCGGATACCATGAGGAACGATTAAGCCGACAAAACCAATTAATCCGGCGACACTCACAGCACCTGCAGCTAATAGTGTCGCAATAGCACCGATAAAAATGCGCGATCGCACCAAGGAAACCCCCAACCCAACTGCCAAATCATCTCCCAAATTCAGCAAGTTGACACTTCTACCTAACAAACTTCCTAATAATAAGGATAAACAAATATATGGTCCCGCAATTACTACAAGATTCCATCCTCTTCCATTCAAGCTGCCAATCAACCAATTTAACGCGACTTGCACTTGTCCATTATCTGTCAACAGCAACAATAGCGATTGAATTGATCCAAATAGTGAGCTAATCGCGACTCCACCCAAGATAAGGCGTTCAATTGAAATCCCATCTCCACTCTTAGCAAGCAGATAAACAAAAAGAGTTGTTAACAAACCGCCAACCCAAGCAGCCAAAGGAACCCAACTCTGTAATATTCCTAACGTGAATATTGGCACAACGACTAAACCAGCACCAGCAGAGATACCCAATAAGAACGGATCTGCCAATCCATTGCGCAGCATTCCTTGAAGCAGTGCGCCAGACATTCCCAAAGCCGCACCCACCAATATTGCTGCTAGAGTGCGAGGTAGTCGTAAATCCCAGAGAATTGTTTGATAGAGCGTATCACCTTGACGGAGTATTGCTTGCCACAATTGAGATGGAGTCATCCCAACCGCTCCAAATGACAGGGAAAGCCCTATCATGAAAAATAGTGCAACACTCAGTAAAAGAGTTGTCACTAGCACACGGTTACTTGAAATTCTTTTATGCACTTAACTATCAATTGCTACTTTTAATACTGAAAATAACTAAATAATACAGATAGTCTATTTTCTTTGATATTAACTTAACTTCTTCGTCGTAAGTCCCCCGCTATAGTGGTACTCCACTTAGCGCGGGGATATAAGACGGGCGACGACGATTGCATCTTTGACTAATTCTTGCCTCCGGCAAGAGAAGAAAAAGATGTATGTTAGCGGAGCGGCGCGTTAGCGCGAAGTTGCCAATCTTTGCGGAATGCACATAGTTAACGTTTTATACTGTTATTGGTTGCTGACCCACCCACTCGGCTGACAACAAAGGTCACAGTAGCGGTTCGACGCTTACCACGGTAACTAGCGAGAGAAAGGGGGAAAGATTCCGGTCACTGGTTCGTATGATTACGCTCTACGGTAAAAAATAAGCCATACAGGAATGTACGGACAAACTATCTGCCTTTGGAAGAAGGGCGGCTGCGCGGGTTCCCACGAGGGATAAAGGTTGAAAAACCAGAGATGTTGTGTAAGACCATTACCGACTTGAGTGTCGGACATTTAGCAATAAGTGTACCCAACGTGGCAACGACAAATGAGACGCGAAGCCCCCACTATACCGCTTGCGGTTAGTGGTGGGTACTTCACTACGCTAATTTTCGTCCTTTCTTAAAGATGAAAGAATATTCTTAGCTCTCACACACCCAATTCAGAAGCGACTTTCCATGTAGAGGTTCTGATCTAAAGGTGAGTCGTTAGTTTGTCGAGTAAATTGAACTAAAATCAAGGCAGGAGGATCTGATTATGCAAACTACTGCCCAAGAAATTTATACCCAGGTGGTTCGCAATTTGTCACCAAATGAGCGACTGCGATTGGCAACACTTATTCTGAATGAGCTTGTTGGGCAACAGCTACCATCGGTCGATCAGAGTGATACCTGGACCCAAGAGGATCAGATCGATATTGTGAATTTTTCACTACAATACGCAGCTACAACTTTCTCTGATATGGAGGAGGTTGAACTGTGACATTCTCTCCTGGAGATTTAGTTACAGTTGATTTTCCTGGTGTAACAGGAGTTAAACGCCGTCCGGCTGTAATCTTGTCATCAGAAACTTACCACTCGCTTCGACCGGATGTGATAGTTGGACTCATTACTACTCAGACAAAAGTACTAGGAATTACTGATTACGCGCTTCAGGATTGGGGCTCAGCAGGATTACGGGCTGCTTCGATGTTTCGTTGCTTTATCGTGACCCTGCCACCCTCTGCAAATTTAGTTGTAATTGGGCACTTATCAGAACGTGACTGGCAAGGAGTCAAGGCTTGTGTAAAAATATCGCTCACAAGTTTGGATGATACAACACCATAAGAGCAAGTACTGTCACTCTTAACGCTCAGTAACGCATAACAATCCCGTTGCACACCGACCGCAGTTATTACCGTTGTAAGAATTTCTGCGTCACTCATCTGTCTACGACAATCTTCACTATGCCCAATCGCTTTTAATAAATCGTCAATGATAGCATAGACGGTAATTATTTCATTTAACATCTATCCCCTCCATTTTTCTTGTTCAAGGGGATTTTATTGCATAAAGCGATTGCCTACGCCAGAGCTACGCTTAACGCTTGAATCAATAACTAGCAACTTGGGTTATTACTTTTGTGAGCCTACAGGTATGTAGACTATTGATTATTGCATATTAACTCATAAATAGTCACTCATATGTTATCATCCAAAGCTTATGACTATCTTTCGTCCCGCCCGAATATCTAAAGTCCTACCAGATTCCATCGCTGCTGAAATTGGATTTGAACCAGGAGATGCAATTGTCAGCATCAACGGCACACATCCTCGCGATTTGATAGATTATCAATTTTTGTGCGCTGATGAGGTACTAGAACTAGAAGTTTTAGACGCTGCTGGAAAAAGCCATTCCCTTGAAATCGAGAAAGACTATGACGAAGATTTAGGGGTAGAATTTGAAACGGCTCTGTTTGATGGTTTGATTCAGTGTAATAACCGTTGCCCATTTTGTTTTATCGATCAGCAACCACCAGGTAAGCGCTCAAGCTTGTACCTGAAAGACGATGATTACCGACTGAGCTTTTTGTATGGCTCCTACTTAACTCTTACCAATTTAGGTGAACGAGAATGGCAGCGAATTGAAAATATGCGGCTGTCTCCTTTGTATGTGTCTGTCCATGCGACTGAACCTGAGGTTAGAATTAAACTACTGAAAAATCCGCGTGCAGGACAAATATTGCAGCAAATCAAGTGGTTTAAAAAAAGAAGATTGCAAATTCACGCACAACTTGTCGTGTGTCCTGGTATTAATGATGGCGGTCATCTTGAACAAACACTGAGAGATTTAGCTTCTTTCCATACTGGACAAGTACCTGCCGTTGCCTCTGTGGCAGTGGTGCCAGTCGGTTTAACGCGATTTCGTCCAGAACAAGATGAACTGATACCTGTAACCAGAGAAAAAGCCCGAGAAGTCATTTCCCAAGTGCGATCGCTACAGCAAGAATTTCGCAAGAAAAAACAAAACTGTGTTTGGCTTGCTGATGAGTGGTTTTTAATTGCTGGTGAGGATTTGCCAAGTGAATCTGAATATAAAGATTATCCTCAAATAGATAACGGTGTCGGTTCTATTAATTTGTTTATAAAACAATTTACAGAAACTGCTGACAAGTTGCTACCACCAAAAGTTCAACCAAAAAAATTAACTTGGGTTGTTGGCAATGCAGTAGAGCAAGCATTTCAACCTATCTTGAAGCGATTGAATTCTGTTGAGGGGTTAGATATCAAAATGTGTGCTTTGTCAAGCGATTACTGGGGACAAAGTATTTCTGTGACGGGCTTGCTAACGGGTCATGATTTGCTTTTGAAGTTACAGGGGCAAGATTTGGGAGATGGAATTTTGCTACCAACTGTCATGCTAAAACATGGTGAATTGATATTTTTAGATGATATAAGTGTTGAGGATGTGGCTTATAAGCTGGATGTAAAAATATTTCCAGTGGCGGGAGTTGAAGAGTTTCTTCAAACTTGTATCAAACCACTTAATGTACAATAATGAATCGTCTGTAAATTGTATTCAAAAACGAATCGCTGAGTTGCACTAATACATAGCGTGCCTGTAGGGCATACTTTGTTCTTTTAAGGGTGTCCTACGGGCATATTTTGAATTGTTAAAGTGAGAGTGTCTAGTGATAAATCAGAAAAGACGAGGTAAAAAGATAAAATCAAAAATTCAAAAAGTAGGATTTCTGATTCTAAATTTAAATTTGTTAATATTTCATTTACTAAACATTCTCCCAGCCACAGCGGCAAGTTCAGAACCAGTATTGAGCATAGTCCAGAGTGAAGAAAATGCAAATCAGTGGACAGGAATCACAAATCGCTTGCAGACGGCTGGAGTCAAGTATTGTGTGATTCCTCTATCTAGTGTGAGGAGTGCGGCAGATTGGGGCGATCGCACAGTTTTATTTTTACCAAATGTCGAATCATTAACGCCAACACAAGCCATTGCTCTGGAAGAATGGATGAGCAAAGGAGGACGCTTAATTGCAAGCGGTCCTGTAGGAAGTTTGTCAGCACCGGGAGTGCGACAGTTACTGCGAAGTATTCTGGGCGGCTATTGGGGATTCAGCCTTGATAAACCACAAAAGCTGCAACCATCACCAAAAGCAAAATTCATAGAATGGGCAAACCAAAACGGACTATTCGGTCAAGTCCGGGGTGGCGTTGTGATTGCTGATAACGCCACAACTACTGCTGCTGCTATTTGGGGTGGCAAAGATAACCCAGCAGCAGTGGTAGCTAATGAACGTTCCACTTTATTTGGCTGGCGCTGGGGTGTAGATGCTGCTTCCCCAGCACAGCTAGATAGCGCTTGGTTACAAACTACCATTAACCGTTTTTTAAAAAGGCCTTCGAGTGCTCCAACTAAAGTAGCTGGAGGTTCTCAAACCTGCTCTACTACCGTGGCTAAAGCGCCAGCAACTCCGACGGGACAAAAAAGAGCAGGGGAGCAGGGGAGCAGGGGAGCAGGGGAGCAGAGTAGGGAGCAGGGGAGCAGGGGAGAAGGGAGCAGGGGAGAAGGGAGCAGGGGAAAAAATACCACCATCACTTCCTCATCTTCCCCATCTTCCCCATCTCCTCCATCTCCTCCATCTCCTGCACCTCCCCCCAAAATTGCCACAGGTCCTCAACCCAAACCTATTCCCAGCATCACACCTCCAAAATCAGAGGAAGCAATTGACCAACTTGAACAAGGAGTGCGGTTTGATGTTGTCCCTAACTCACAAGCACCGATTAGCCGAACTGAAGCGCTTACCTATCAGCATGAGCTAGAAAATCTTATTGGTAGAGTTGAGAGTGCCAATTTAGCAGCACTCGCTCTTTCTGAAAATAGTAACAATCCAGCGTTAGCAAAGACGCAACAGGCACAGGTGGCATCAACAAGATCTGGGGCAACATTTCCTAGCACAGAACAAGCTTTAGATGCTGCTCGTGAAGTTGTGAAAAACTTGCCCGAATTGATTGCACAAAAAAACTACGCTCAGGCGCGTCAGCAATGGTTGATGGCAAGAGCGAATTTATGGAACCAATTTCCTCTCAATAAGAGGTTGGCTCAACCAGAAATCAGGGCAATGTGGCTTGACCGAGGAACGATTATCCGTGCGGGAAGCGAGCAGAGACTGGCTGAGATTTTTGATCGGATGGCGCAAGCCGGAATTAATACCATATTTTTTGAAACGGTTAATGCTGGCTACACCATTTATCCCAGCAACATTACACCCCAGCAAAACCCTTTGGTTAGCGGTTGGGATCCACTGGCATCTGCTGTTAAGTTAGCTCATGAGCGGGGGATAGAATTACACGCTTGGGTTTGGACTTTTGCTGCTGGTAATGAACGTCACAATCGACTCCTCAATATAAATCCTAATTACCCAGGGCCAGTCCTTGCGGCTCATCCGGATTGGGCTGGCTATGATAATCGCGGTCAAATGATTCCTTCTGGACAGACGAAACCATTCTTTGATCCAGCAAATCCTCAAGTACGGCAGTATTTGCTCAGCTTGTACCAGGAAATTGTCACTCGCTATGACGTGGATGGTTTACAACTAGACTACATTCGCTATCCCTTTCAAGATCCAAGCGCTAACCGGACTTACGGTTATGGGAAGGCGGCTAGAGAGCAATTTCAACAACTGACTGGCACAGATCCAGCGAAGATTTCTCCAAGGCAACAGCAACTATGGCAAAAATGGACAGAATTTCGTACTCAGCAAATTGATAGCTTTGTTGCTCAAGTGTCACAACAACTGCGACAAAAGCGACCTAACTTGATTTTGTCGGCTGCTGTATTTCCCCTTCCAGAACAAGAACGCATTAAAAAGCTGCAGCAGCACTGGGAAGTTTGGGCAAGGCGCGGCGATATCGATTTAATTGTGCCTATGACTTATGCTCAGGATACTCCCCGCTTTGAGCGACTGGCACAACCTTGGATAATTACTGCTACACAACTGGGTTCTTCCCTGTTGGTACCAGGAATTCGCCTACTTTCTTTGCAAACAGTGGGAGCATTCGATCAAATTCAACTACTTAGAGACTTGCCTGTTGTTGGTTATGCTCTGTTTGCTGCACAAAATTTCACGAATGATCTCAACCAAGTCTTTAATAATACTCAAGGTAACCCTCAACGCACACAAAAAGAACCCATTCCGCACCGCCAACCTTTTCAAACTGCTTCCGTTCGTTACACAGATCTACAACGTGAGTGGAAGTTGGCACAGCAAAATAATAAGCTGCGAATAACTTCCACTACGCTTTCAACTTTTAACTCCCAAGCGGAAGTTGTGCAAAGTGCTTTAAATCAGCTGGCTACTAACCCAGACAACATTAAATTAGCAACAGCGAGAACGTCACTTTTAAGGTTACAGTCTCAATTTAGAGAGTGGATGCGTCTACAAGCGCTCTCAAATCCATATCAAGTCAGAGTTTGGGAAAATCGTCTTGCCACGATAGAGAAGTTGTTACGTTACGGAGAACGGGTACAGTTGCGCCGCTTCCGGAGTTAAGGTGGGCATTGCAATGCTCACCTTAACTTGAAAATAAAGAGTGAAGCGCGCAGTGTTAACGTTTGCGCAGCACCCCTTTTAGGGGCTAGTAGACGCCCTGGTCGCCTTAGGCTGGGAGGGAGTGATATCAAGTTCGGCTAATTAGTTATAATTCCCGAATCTATGCATTAAGCTTAAAAACCCTTCCCCTCTGCCCCTCTGCACCTCTGCCCCCCCTGCGGTCTTAATGATAAGTCTTTAACCGAACACGATATGAGGGTTGGACAAACCCTCGCCCCTTGGGCGACGCCAAGGGCGAACGACAAGGATGGACAACCCTTGTATTTTTGCGGCTGTATCAGGTGCGATCGTGAAATGGTATAAAAATCTCTTTTCCCCAGTACCAGATGCTCCCTGCTCAGAGCTCCCTCCCAAGAGCACTAATGATAAATCTTTAACCGAACACAATATGAAGCGTATTGGTTAATAAGCGAAGCAGTGCGCTGGCTCGTCTTTGTTAAGCGATATTGAGTGTAAAAATAGTGTAAAAAATTACTATATTACGAGATTTCACGCAAGGAAATACCGATAGACAAGGTAAAAATAAAAATACACCAGGACTTACGCACGAACAACGTAACTATAGTCCGCAGCGACGTTCGGGAAGCATAAGCCCTATGCGCAAAGCGTGTGCGAGGACAAGTGTGTCTGTTGGAGGAGATACACCAGAACTGGCACGAGGCAAACAAGGACTAATGCGCCCTTATTCACCGCACGGTGAGACAGCGCGCTTACTCACCGTAAGGCGTGGCGGAGCGCCATAGGGCGCTGCCTCACTGAAGCTCCTCCTTGGGTGCACTACCTTTTTGGTGAGTTCTTTTCTGTTCAATACATAACTTAATAGATACAAAACAATTTTGTGCTACTAGATTCTTGCAAACATTTATGCAGACCCTTGCTCAATTTATTTCACTGCCATCTTTAGATTCTGCAATTGACTTTTTCCCCCTAACTGTTGCACCTGAAACACTTTTATCAGATGTCATAGCTCTGATGAAGAAGCATGAACCACAAACAAGGTGTGTGTTGATAGTTGAGAATTTGCAGATAGTAGGGTGGTTTACAGAGCATGATGCGCTACACCTTCTATTTTCAGACGTCAACCTACAGACTGCCAAAGTGTCTGAAGTCATGAGGACTTCAGTACCTACCCTAAAATATTCTGAGATTCCTTGTGTAGTATTTATACTGTCATTTTTACGCCAACATAATTTGTTTTGTGTACCACTCATTGATGAGCAAGGTCAACTCGTTGGCTTATGCACCTATGAAAGTATTTGTCAAGCCTTACAACAAGCAGGGGACATTATATCGAGTCCCTCTTATGGCTGCATGCTTGCCAGCAGCGAAGATATTACCGAGCAAAAAAGAATTACTGAGACCTTGCGTGAGAGTGAGGAGCAATTCTACAAACTGGCAAACGAGTTACCAATACTCATGTGGATGAGTGATGCTAATGGTTTGAATACATTTGTCAACCAATCCACCGTAGAATTTACAGGACGCCCTTTAGAAAAGTTACTAGGTGAAGGTTGGCTAGAAGGAATTCATCCTGAAGATAAACAGCACTGTATTGATACATATCTACCAGCATTCAAAAATTATCAACGTTTCCACTATGTCTATCGTTTTTTGCGTGCTGATGGAGAGTACCGTTCGCTGAGCAACATAGGCGTTCCAAGGTTTGAATCTGATGGCAGCTTTGTTGGTTACATTGGCTGCTGTATAGATATTACTGAACGTGTAGAGGCAGAATTCGCATTACAACAGGTACAAGCAGAGCTAGAAACCCGAGTTGAGGAGCGAACAAGGGCTGTCAAACAAATGAATCGGCAGCTGATTTTTGAAATGACTGATCGTGTGTATGCAGAAGAGCAACTGCGCCAATCGCAGCAAATGTTGCAGCTGATCATGGACAACATCCCCCAAGGTATTTTCTGGAAAAATACAGCTTCTGTGTACTTAGGTTGTAATCGCATCTTTGCCAAAATGTTTGGTCTTGAGAGAGCAGAAAATGTTGTGGGCAAGACTGACTATGATTTCGTTGTTAACGAAGAGGAGGCAGATTTCTACTGTGAATCTGACCTCAAAGTGATGCAGACTGATACGCCCAAATATCACATTATCTTTTCCCGCATCCAAAAGGATGGTAAACAAGTTTGGCTGGAGGCAAGTAAAATCCCACTTCACGATCATCAAGGCAATGTCATGGGGGTTCTTGGCACTTTTGAAGACATTACTGAGCGCAAACAAGCAGAAGAAAGTTTACAACTGCGCGATCGCGCGATCGCAGCTAGCAGTAATGGCATCATCATTGCTGATGTTACAATGCCAGACTCGCCAATCATATATGCTAACTCAGCATTGGAGCAAATCACTGGTTATTCAGTAGAGGAGGTGATTGGGAAAAATTACAGTTTTCTCCACGGCTATGATATCTATCAACCGGGTATGAGCGAGTTACACGATGCCATTGCGCAAGGAAAAAGTTGCACCGTAGTTTTACGTAACTACCGCAAAGATGGTACACTATTCTGGAATCAAGTCAGTATTTCTCCGGTTTATGACAATCATGGTCAGTTCACTCATTACATTAGTATTCAAAGTGATATCACAGAACGTAAGCAGGCAGAGGTGGCGCTCTTAGTTTCACAAGAGCGGTTGCAATATTTACTTTCTTCTAGTCCTGGTGTGATTTATAGCAGCAAAATCGAGAGTGACTATAGCATTACGTTTATGAGCGCAAACGTTATCGCCACACTAGGGTATGAAGCACATAAATTTACTGCTGATTCCAGCTTTTGGGCTAGTTATATTCACCCAGAAGACTTACAGCAGGTGTTTGTAGCGATGTCAAAACTTCTTGAGCAAGGGCACAATAGTCACGAGTATCGCTTTTTGCACAAAAATGGCACATATCGCTGGATGTACGACCAAGCAAAGCTGGTGCGGGATGAGGCTGGTGAACCATTGGAAATTGTTGGTTACTGGCTGGACATCACAGAACGTAAGCAACTAGAAGAGGAATTAAAAGCTTCGTTGTATAAAGAAAAAGAACTGAATGAACTGAAATCTCGCTTTGTCTCAATGACTTCCCATGAATTTCGTACGCCGCTAAGCACTATTCTTTCCTCATCAGAGTTGTTAGAACACTACCGTCATAAATGGACTGAGGAAAAACAACTGTCTCACCTGCATCGCATTCAAACTTCTGTCAAGCGTATGACTGAGATGTTAAACAATGTCTTAGTGATTGGAAAAGTGGAGGCAGGAAAATTAGATTTTAAACCCGTGCCCTTTGATTTAGTTGAATACTGCCATTATCTAGTGGAAGAATTACAACTGAATGTTAATAATCAACATGCAATCAACTTTAGTAGTCAATCTGACTCCATGCCATGCTGTATGGATGAAAAATTGCTAGGGCATATTCTTGGTAATTTACTCTCAAATGCAATTAAGTATTCTCCAACTGGTACTACTGTCAGATTTACTCTAACGTTTGATGATACTCTAGCAGTCTTTAGAATTCAAGACCAAGGAATAGGTATTCCACCAGCAGACTTACCTCACCTGTTTGAGTCTTTTCACAGAGCGACAAACGTAGGTAACATCCAAGGTACGGGGTTAGGACTAGCAATTGTAAAAAACTGCGTGGAAACCCATCATGGTGAAATTACGGTAAAAAGTGAAATTGGGCTGGGAACTCTATTTACTGTAACTCTGCCGTTAAACTATTACATTCCATTAGAGGCAAGCCATGACCAAAATTTTAGTCATTGAAGACGAAAAACTAGTACGAGAAAACATTATAGATTTATTAGCCGCAGAAGACTTTGATACTATTGCTGCTGCCAATGGTCGCGTTGGATTAGATTTAGCAGTTTCTCAAATTCCCGATTTGATTTTATGCGACTTAATGATGCCAGAAGTGGATGGTTATGGTGTCTTGACAAGATTACGTGAAAAACCAATCACAGCAACTATTCCATTTATTTTTCTGACAGCAAAATCTGCTAGGACTGACTTTCGTCAAGGAATGGATTTAGGTGCTGATGACTATCTGACAAAACCATTTACTCGGACTGAACTATTAAATGCGATCACCAGCCGCTTAGCGAAGCAAGCAACTTTGGCAAAGCAAGTCTCTACCAAATTTGACGCGCAGACTTTCTCTCCCAAACAACAGATGATAGAAATGTTTTTGCGTCGTGCTATAGAACGGGAGGAGTTTGAGCAATTTCTAATTTACTACCAACCTATAGTCGATATTCATTCTGGTCGAATTATCGGTGCTGAAAGTTTATTACGTTGGCAGCATCCAGAATTAGGAATGGTTACTCCCACAGAATTGATTCCTTTAGCAGAATCGACTGGTTTAATTCTCCCTATTAGTGATTGGGTATTAAAAAATGTTTGTCAACAAATGAAACTCTGGCATAATCAAGGATTCACAGACTTGCGCATAGCTGTTAACATATCGGCGAATCAATTAAAGCAACCTAACTTTACTGAAAAAATAATTCATCTTTTATTGGCTAATAACTTAGTGCCAGATTGTTTAGTTTTAGAATTAACTGAAAATATAATTATGCCAGATATGAATCAGGCTATTTCTACTATGAATGAAATACATTCTTATGGAGTAAAAATTGCAATAGATGATTTTGGAGCCGGATATACTTCTTTAATTTATTTGAAGCAATTACCCATTCACACTTTAAAAATTGATCGATACTTTATTCAATGTATTGCCAATGATTTACAGAAAGCAATCATTACAACGGCATTGATTCAAATGGCACATAATCTTAACCTTCATATAGTTGCTGAAGGTGTAGAAACGGAACAAGAACTTGCTTTTTTACGTCAACATAAATGTGATGCAATACAAGGATTTTTATTTAGCCATCCATTACCAGCAACAGAGTTTGAAAAAATATTAGTTGCTAAAAAACGGTTGAATATGTCAATCGTTTAAATTTTTTAGTCAATGTAAATGACTGATTATCAATTATCAATTATCAATTGTCGCTAGAAATGATTGTTTCTCAAAAAATCACAATTGATAATTGACAATTGATATTTTCATGATCAATGTCAAGGAACTACTAGAAAAAACGTAACTGTCATCGATAACCAATCAAATCAAAATCTAAATTTTTTCAAGAATTAAGCTTTTTTGAATATGTATAAAATTTTGGTCATAGAAGATGAGACAAGTGTCAGACAAAATCTTTTGGAATTACTAACTTATGAGGATTTTGATGTTATTGCTGCAGAAAATGGTCAGGTTGGTGTGAAGGTAGCTCAAAAGGAAATTCCCGACTTGATTATTTGTGACGTGATGATGCCAGAACTAGATGGTTATGGCGTTTTAAAAACATTACGTCAACAATCTACAACAGCAACGATTCCGTTGATTTTTTTAACAGCTAAAACAGAGAAAACTTACTTACGCCAAGGGATGGAATTGGGAGCTGATGACTATTTAACAAAGCCTTTTACCCGCGCAGAACTAATTGCTGCGATTTCCTCCCGATTAAAAAAACAACTTGCCATTCGTCAGCAGTCACAAAGAAGGCTGGATGATTTGCGTAGTAGTATTACCATGTCTCTTCCTCACGAAATGAGAACACCACTAAATGGTATTTTAGGTTTTTCAGAACTTTTAATGAAAGAAGCCGATAACCTTTCTCGGCATGAAATTTTTGAGATGGCAGAAGGTCTTCATAAGTCGGGAAAACGCTTACACAGGTTAGTTCAAAATTTTTTATTGTACACAGAGCTCGAAATGATAGCAACAGATCCAAAACGAATGAAAAACTTGCAAAGCCATAAAACTGTTTTTCCTTCAATGGCGTTGCAAAAATTAATTACTGAAAAAGCTCAACAAGTGGGACGTTATACAGATTTTCAAGTCAATTTACAAAGCCCTTGTTGTGTACAAATTTGTGAAACAAGACTTTATAAAATTATTGAAGAATTAATTGATAATGCCTTTAAGTTTTCAATATCAGGAACACAAGTTTATCTAACAAGTACTTCAGTTAGTAATCAACTGATGATCTCACTGACCAACTACGGACGAGGCATGACAGCCGCTCAAATTGCTGAATTGGGAGCATACCGACAATTTGAGCGCCAACTCTATGAACAACAAGGCTCGGGTTTGGGTTTAATCATTGCTAAACGTATAGTTGAGTTATATGGAGGGGAACTTTGTATTCACAGTAAGCTAGGAGAAAAAACAGTTATGCAAGTCATGCTTCCGTGTATTTAAGCTGACTCAAAGTTCTACCCTTGCTCCTAAAAGCGCAGCGCAATCTTACCGAAATGCGCGCCACTCTCCATGTACTCTAACGCCTGTCGCGCTTCCTCAAAGGGGAACACTCGGTCAACAATGGGTTTGATACTATGTAAAGCAATTGCCTTGTTCATTGCCTCAAACATAGCGCGACTACCTACGTAGATGCCTTGTACAGTTATCCCTTTGTGTAGAATCGATGCTGTACTGACATCTGCACTGAGTCCAGAAAGTACTCCAATCAAACTGATATGTCCGCCGTAGCGTGCTGCACGTAGGGATTTATTGAAGGTAGCAGCACCGCCAACCTCAATAATGCGATCAATTCCCACCTGATTTGTCAGTTGCCAAACTTTTTCATCCCAGTTTGGTGTAGTTTTGTAATTAATGAGTTCAGATACCCCAAGTTGCTTCAACTTATCTAACTTCAGGTCGCTGCTAGAAGTGGCAATGACTTGCACTCCCATTATCTTGCCAAACTGCAACGCAAATAAAGATACTCCTCCCGTACCTTGTATGAGAATAGTGTCGCCAGCTTTCAGCTTGCCATCTGTTGTTAGGGCGTTCCAAGCCGTTACCGCAGCACAAGGTAACGATGCTGCTTCCTCGTCAGAAAGATGTTCTGGGACATGAACAACGCCGTCTTCATGAAGCGTCGCGTACTCAGCCAAGATACCATCAATCGCTCCACCCAATGCTGATTTTGATTTATCTGCTGAAAATTCCCCTTCTAACCAGGTTTGCATGAAGATGCCAGCGACGCGATCGCCCACCCTAACTCTACTCACTCCCTCCCCAACAGCAACCACTTCCCCCACACCATCAGACAATGGAACAAAAGGTAGCTTTTGCTTAGAACCGTATGCGCCTTTGACTGTTAACAAATCCCGATAATTCAGCGAAGCAGCATGCATCTTTAAGAGAATCTGTCCTGCTTTTGGTTGTGGTTCTGGTTTTTCAACCAGTGTTAATGCATCTAAACCTTCTTTGGAGTGAACTTCCCAGACTTTCATCACAGTTTCCCATTGCTTTTTTCTACTGCTTGCTTATCACAAATTCATCAATCAAGCAAGGTTTTTCTAGTAGCGGGCTGCAAGTCGAACAGCACAGCCTACAGTCATAATGGTCGTAAAGGTGCCGATATTGTTGACACTGATTTGTTTTTGAAATGAAAGCGCACAGCTTTGATGGGTTGTCAGAAAAACTTGATTTTTTGGGTTTATGCAACCCATTAGCTCTTTGTAATAGCAGAAATTAAGTAGATAGGTGGAAATAAACAGAACTATGTTAAAAAATGTAAAAACCCCTCAAACCTTTACTAATGAACGGCAGGTGCTCATGGGGGAAACCCCCAAGACCGCACTGCCTCCTAATGACTAATGAACGGCAGTCGCCACAACGGGGGAAACCCCAACGCTCTTATCCTGCGACGGGAAACCCGTCTATGTCCTGCGGACACGCTAGTCCCTAAGAGGGACGCTGCGCAAATGCTATCAGCACTGGCGCAGCAAGGCGCTGCCTCCTAATGACTGCCAAAACTAGTTAACTTTATTTGTACCGACCTACTTACTATGTCTTTGTCATCTTCTGAAGAACAACGTTTCTTGCCCGTTTTACGTCAAGTGATTAGCCATGCTTTAATCGCTGTCTTGAGTGTGGCATTAACTTTGACGATATTATGGGCTTTTCCCAACTTACCAATTCTTAAGCGATCATCTCTACAGAGTGCTGTTGCACCCATAACTTCCACAGTAGAAACAACGACTCCCTCAACAGCAGACTCCCAAGAAGTTCCTATCCGGAGTTTCGTGAGTGCTGCTGTCAATCGAGTCGGAACCGCAGTTGTGCAAATTGATACAGACCGCAAAATCACAATGCGTGCACCTGCTCCATATTTGAGTGACCCCTTTTTCCGCGATTTTTTTGGTAATGATTTCTCTGCGATGCCTCAAGAGTATCACCAACGCGGAGAAGGTTCTGGTTTTATTATTGACCCCAATGGCATGATTCTCACTAATGCTCATGTTGTCAGTGGTGCTGATTCTGTGACTGTCACTCTCAAGGATGGACGCAAGTTAAAAGGAGAGGTGAAAGGAGTTGATGAGCCTTCTGATTTGGCAGTTGTCAAAATTGATGGGAAAGATTTGCCAGTAGCTGCCCTTGGAAGTTCGCAAGACTTGAAAGTGGGTGATTGGGCGATCGCAGTCGGCAACCCGTTAGGATTAGATAACACGGTCACTTTGGGTATTATCAGCACGTTGAATCGCTCCAGCGCTCAAGTTGGCATCCCAGATAAACGCTTGGACTTCATCCAAACTGATGCTGCTATCAATCCTGGTAATTCTGGTGGTCCTTTGCTGAATGAACAAGGTGAAGTTATTGGCATTAATACAGCAATTCGTGCTGATGCTCAGGGAATCGGGTTTGCGATTCCGATTGACAAAGCCAAGGTGATTAAAAATGCTTTGGTTCGTGGTGAGAAAATCCCGCATCCTTACATTGGCGTTCGGATGATGACTCTTACACCAGAATTGGCAAAACAATCAAACAGTGACCCCAATACAGCGATAACTTTACCACAAATCAATGGTGTATTGGTGATACAAGTGATACCTAATAGTCCTGCAGCTACTGCTGGTGTGCGTCGAGGAGATGTCATTACCCAAGTTGGTGAACAAGCGATAACGACTGCCGAACAGTTGCAAGACTTGGTAGAACTCAGTCGAATCAACCAGCCCTTGCAAATGAAGGTACAACGGGGTGAACAAACTCAACAGTTGAGCGTGCGACCGGGTGAACTGGGGGAAGCTTCTGAGTCTTAAATCAGTGAACAGTTATCAGCATAATCAGCTTTCTTGATCTGATAACTGATAACTGATAACTGGTAACTCCGACTAGGACTGTGGAACCCACACAGAAACGGAACCAGCAGTACATCGAAAATCAGCCCAGCCGTCATCATTTGTTGTGATGGGTTCGCTGATATGTTCGGTGATGTCAATGTAAGTGCTGTTGGGTTGCCCAACTTCCATCCACTTAGTCCCCTCTTCCCCATTACTCAAAACAACTGCCATTCCGCCAGGATGTTCTTCATCTCCTAAGCGTGTCCAGCCCATTGTATTAGGGTGATCGAAATAATCGTATTGATCGCCATAGGCATAGGTTTGACGAGCATGTAAAAACTTATCAATTAGCCATTGATGACTATCGAGCCAAATCTCATGCTCATTGCCATCTGTGCCCGTATCCTTGTAATTAGCACCATAGTAATCCGCATAGAAGATACAGGGATAACCATCACTTCGCAGTAGGATCAACGCATAAGCCAACGGTTTAAACCAGCTTTCCACTACAGACTCCAACGACTGCAAGGGTTGAGAATCGTGATTCTCTACCAAGGTGACGGCTAAAGCAGGTTGCTCTTGCACCAAGGTGTTATCAAAGATCTGCCGCATGTCGTACTCATTGCCTTGTTTGCTGGCTGCGCTAAAGTTATAGTGCAATGGCGCATCAAACAACAACACATCGCCACCCGTAACGCTAATGAAATGGTGCAGCGCTTCAATTTCATAAGACCAATACTCACCCACAGCAAAGAGATCGCGCTTCGCATGTTGACGACAGTGCTGTAACCATTCTGGGAAAAAGCCAGCCCTAACGTGTTTAACTGCATCAAAGCGAAATCCATCTACCACAGTGGTGTCTATGAACCATTCCCCCCAGCGCTTGAGTTCGTCGCGAACTTCTTGATTCTCCATATCCAGATCGCATCCCATCAAATAGTCAAAAGCGCCTTTTTCTAGATCAACCTGTTCGTCAAATTGTTTATCTTTAAACAGGTAAACTGCATTCTCACCTTCGTTGTAAACGTTATAATCAACTGCGTCGAAGTGCCACCAGTGCCATTCCATTTCGGAGTATTTGCCTTTGCGACCTGGGAAGGTGAAGTGAGTCCACACTTTTATTGTTTGCATCTCACCGATTGGCTCGTGGCGATTGTCTGGATTGTAGGGAGTTGCTTCCACCTCTTCGGCTTCGTCTGCACCTAACTTATGGTTGAGGACAACATCAGCATATACTCGAATACCAGCATCTCTTGCTGCTTTGACAGCAGCGATATACTCCTCTTTTGTGCCGTACTTTGTCCGAACCGAGCCTTTCTGGTCAAACTCACCTAGATCGTACATATCGTAGACGCCATAGCCGACATCGTAGCCGCCCCCTGTTCCTTTGTAAGCTGGGGGTAACCAAACAGATGTAACACCTACATCAGCTAACTCTTTGACTCTATCCTTTAACTCATTCCAAAGATTACCATCTGGAGGGATATACCAATGGAAGTACTGCATCATTACACCATTGAGTTGAGCCATATGTGTCCCTGTAGTAAGATCTACGATAATTTTTTATTTTCGACACAAAGACTATACTTGAAATTTTGTTTGATATCTCTAAATAGAAATAAAAATCTACTGAAAAACTGCAATTAACTATTGTTTTCTTCTACGGATGACAGTTCTTGAGCCAAGTTTTTCTGGAGTGCTTCCAATACCGCGATCGGGTCAGCAGGTTCTTGCATCAATTGGGCTTCGGAATCATGCCGATTTATCACATCAGGCAAATCAGCACGGAGTTCTTCTAATAGAGAAATAATCTTGGCAATTTTTTGCTCGGAGAGCAAGTTAAGCTGTAGCATCAGTTGCGCCCGCTGTTCGGCAAAGTTTTCTTGGCGAGTTTGTCGCACCAGCACTCCAGTTGAAATCACTAATGCGGCTGCGTCTAAGCCGTGATTTGACCAGCTAAATGAGGGCAGGTTGAATGGTAAAAAGCGATCAAAAAAACTACCAAAAATCCACAAAGTCAATATGAGTAGTAAAATATACATGAATGTTGACCGCCCAAAGAATGTAGCGATCGCTTCTAATATCCGCTGGTATCGGGATTGGTAAAAACAGGGTTACGCAGAGTATCCCCGCGTTCAATTACAAAATCCTCAACTCCGTGCAGCACCAGGTTCATGCGGGCTGTGGACGCTGTAGTTAAATTCTTCTCTTGTCCGTACAGCTTACCAAAAAAGGTTCTTGGATCGCCACCTTTGTCCCGCACATGAGCAACAGCCGCCAGCAACATCCCTCCTGTGCCGCACGCAGGGTCATAAACGCTTTCGCCTTCCTGCGGGTCAAGTATATCCACCATTAACCGTACCACACTACGCGGAGTATAAAATTCACCAGCCTTGTTTTTAGTGGTATCGGCAAACTTTTTAATCAGGTACTCGTAAGCATCCCCTATGACATCGCTGGTAACGCGCTTGTTGCTGAGGTTTAGTGCCGAGAAATGCTCAATCAGGTCTTTCAGCAGTTCATCGGGTAGCCGCTCTTTATTTGTCCACTGGGCATCACCAAACACTCCGTACAGGTGCTTCTGGTTGGCGGCTTCAATACTACGCATAGCGTTTTGCAGCACCGTCCCCACATTGCTAGCTGCCTCACGCACGTCTTTCCAGTGATTGCCTTCTGGGATTTGGAAGCGGTGTTCATCAGGAAAATCGTCTCCGTATTCCTCCATCATTGCTCGGTATTCTTCATCCCAGACATCACAGATGCGCTTGAAGAACAGCAACGGCAGGATGTAGCTTTTCCAGTCAGTACGATCCACGGGACTGCCACGCAAAATGTTTGCCGCTTCCCATAGGTGGGACTCCAGCTCTTGTAGGGTAATGGGGGCATCAAACAGTGTTCCCTGGATCATGGGTTCTCGTACCAAAATAAACGAGCAGCCTTTGTTTTAATGTTACAAAGACCAAATATAGCGACGACAATTATAGGACAGAATTCTCAATTTATCTTGTTATATTTATACTTACGCCACATCAACAATAGAAACAACCTTGCCATCACCATCATCCGGCTCATATTCCAACAGTTCCCCAGGCTGACAATTTAACGCCTTACAAATGCCATTCAATCTTTCTGGGATTAATCGTGGCATCTCGTCAACTTTGCGAAGCCTGTACACTGAATTTTCTGTTATCCCTAACGCTTCCGCCAAGTCCTTATTTCTGACTCGCTTTCGCGCCATCACTTCATTTAATTTCCAACGAATCACTTGATTCATAAACTTACACTACATCACCAGTTTAGTAGCTGCTAGACGTAGATTTATCTACTTGCCATTATTCTACATCAAGTGTAGATATAACAACGTTGAAGTTTTATAAATCTACACTTGATAAAATTCTACATTTAACATAGATTAAAAATGAGACAAAAATAAAGGCGATCGCCCAGTCGCCAAACCACGCGATCGCCTTTTAGGCGGGCGCTTTGCGCCATCGCCTTTTGTAAAACCCCGATTATGAGGTCACTCACATAATGACACAACGAGAGTTTGATAACCAAGCCTCGGCTCAAGCAGAGTTCGAGGAACATATCGATGAGTCTGCTGATGCAGTAGCACCAGAATTTGAAATCGACTCGATACCAGACGATTTTGGAGAACTTTATCGAGTTTGGTATGGTTCCCGGCTTCTTGGCACTTTTTATCAGAATCTTGAGGGTAAATGGATAGCGCAACCGTGTCATCGAGATAAACAACTTTGTTGTGAAACTCCTGATGCAGCGCAACTATTAATCATTGCTGTTAGTGGGTTGCTAGTAGCAGAGGTAGCCCAGCAAGTTGCATAAGTTTTTCCCTCAGCTAGAGGCGTGGTTAAATTCACGTCTCTTTCTTGCTTAGAACTTTTGGACACATTGCTGTTTGTGAAAACTTTATTAATCATTCCTTCAATGACAATCCTGCGTAAAACGACATGAGCATTATCACAATTCAATGTCGCCTGGTTGCAAGCGAATCCGCCCGTCGCTATCTTTGGCAGATTATGTCAGAGAAAAATACACCCTTGGTTAACGAGCTTTTGAAGCAAGTAGGGAAACACTCTGATTTTGAGAAATGGTTACAAGCAGGAAAACTTCCACCCGGAGTAGTAAGATCTGTGTGTAACTTGCTTGCAAGCCAAGAGTGTTTTGCAGAGCAACCCAAAAGGTTTTATAAATCAGCTATCGAATTAACGGAATATATCTACAAATCCTGGTTAGCTTTGCAACAGAGACGACAAAAGCAACTAGATGGAAAAACCCACTGGTTGTCCATGCTTAAAACTGATGCTGAACTGGTCGAAATCAGCGGTTGTAGTTTGGAAAATATTCGAGCTAAAGCCCTTGAAATTCTGGTGAGAATAACTACTCATCCCAGTAATCAGCCGCAGCAGAAGAAAAAGAGTAAAAAAGGTAGTAATTCCAAAGTATCTTCCAAGCTATCAACTACCTTATTTCAGGCTTACGACCAAACAGAAGATGAGCCAGAGCGCTGCGCTATCACGTACCTGCTGAAAAATAACTGCCAGGTAACAGAAGAAGAGGAAGATGCAAAAAAATTTGCTCTGCGTCGTCGCAAAAAAGAAAAAGAAATTGAACGCCTTAAAGAGCAACTAGCCAGTCGAATGCCTCATGGTAGGGACTTAACCGGAGAACAATGGTTGCAAACGTTGCTTATTGCTAAAACAACTGTCCCTCAAAGCGAAGAAGAAGCCCGTTCTTGGCAAAGTAGTCTTCTCAAAAAACCAAGCTCTATTCCATTTCCAGTCCAATTTACATCCAAGGAAGACTTGATTTGGTCAAAAAACCAAAACGGTCGTATCTGCATTAAGTTCAGCGGTTTGGGCGAGCATATATTTGAAGTGTATTGCGATCGCAGACAACTTCATTGGTTTCAACGCTTCTTAGAAGACCAGCAAATCAAGCGTAGCGGCAAAGACCAGTATTCCAGTGGCTTATTCACTCTATGTTCGGGTCGCTTGGCTTGGCAAGAAAACGAAGGCAGAGGCGAACCCTGGAATGTTCATTGCTTGACTCTGTACTGTTCCCTAGATACTCGTTTATGGACAATTGAGGGAACAGAAACGGTAAGCCAAGACAAAGCTGCTGAGGTAGCCAAAGAATTAACCAAGATGCAAGACAAAGGCGACCTCAACCCAAATCAGCAAAATTACATTAAACGCCTAAGCTCAACGCTAACCAAAATCAACAATCCTTACCCACGTCCGAGCAAGCCTTTGTATCAAGGTCAAACATCAATCCTCGTCGGTGTCAGTCTTGGCTTAGAAAAACCTGCAACCGCAGCAGTTGTTGATGCTTCTACCAACACAGTGCTTGCATACCGTAGTCTTAAACAGTTACTTGACGAGAACTATAAATTACTTAACCGTCAACGACAACAGCAACAACGAAATGCTCATGAACGCCACAAAGCCCAAAAACGCAGCACACCAAATCAACTATCGGAATCTGAATTAGGAAAACATCTAGATAATTTGCTTGCTAAGGCAATTATTACTCTGGCTCAAACTTACCAGGCAGGCAGCATTATTGTACCCAATATCAAAAATGTGCGCGAGGGTATTCACAGCGAAATTGAAGCCAAAGCCGAGAACAAATGTCCTAACTTCAAGGAGGGTCAACAAAAATATGCCAAGCAATATCGGCAAACTATTCACCGTTGGAGTTACAACAGATTAATTGACTGCATTCACAGTCAAGCAGCTAAGGCAAAAATTCCTGTAGAACAAGCACCGCAACCAATTCGAGGTAGTCCCCAAGAAAAAGCACGTTCTATAGCGATCGCAGCTTACCATTCTCGTCAAAATAAATCTTAATCTCCCGATTGAGTAAAATACCGAACCTTGAAAATAGAATAAATAATAGCGCCGCAGTTCATGTTCTTAGGAACCGCTGAACTGTGAAAAATCTGGGTTAGTTTGACTATTGGAAGATAGTCTTGCTTTCTGACCCTAGTAGCTGCTCACCCCGATGCTGCTGTCTGCGGACAGGAATTAGGTGCGCTCCCAGCAAAAAGGGCGCGGATATACTGCTGTAGTGGCTACCAAATCACCCTCGACCAAGGGGGAACCCATCCCAATCCTTGTTTTCAGCGATTTCAAAAGAGAAAATTTTCTCAATTCATCCGCGCTTTCTTGCGCCACAAAGGTTCCAGCGTTTTGTAGTACCAAAAATTGCTTTTTTTAACGGTAATTTGGGAAGGATAAAAATATATCCGCGCTACACACCTTGAATCATTTGTATAACAAGGGTTTTAAGGGGGAGGAGTAACAATAACCCTCCCCGTGTAGGGCGGGTTGAAAGATCATGTTTGTACTTAAAAGATGAATGCCCCAGCGTAACAATAACCCTCCCCGTGTAGGGCGGGTTGAAAGGTTTCGCACGGTTCGCCCTCAAAAAAGAGAGCTTGCGTAACAATAACCCTCCCCGTGTAGGGCGGGTTGAAAGCTTGGATTTTATCCTAAATGCTTCTACAGTCAAAGTAACAATAACCCTCCCCGTGTAGGGCGGGTTGAAAGGAATTGCTGTCAAAATATTTTAGCCAAGTAGAAATATACGAACAGGGATTTACTTATATTTCAAATTGGATGGGTTGAAAGGGTTCAAATCCGTCTGCTTTGTTTGGAAGAGCTTATGTAAAGTTAAAATATTAGGCTACGTACTAACTTTGCTTGTAGCAACTTTGCTATAGCAATCCTTGTACAGCTAAATCAAAATCAAAGTAAGCGACATTTAATTTGTTAACGGCTACAGAGAATGCATATGCGACGTTAATTTGTGAAATACGACATCAATTTGTGAAATGCGACGTTAATTTGTGAACAGCGACATTTAATTTGTGAATGTACACCTGTACAACACAGCGCTATATGGGAAGTAAAAAGCCAGCAGTCGGATTTGAACCGACGACCTTCCGATTACAAGTCGGATGCACTACCACTGTGCTATGCTGGCATATTCGGCTTTTTTGAACATCACACTAATTTGTCATTGTACCATAAGCAAGCTGATTTGACAATATACTAGTGTGAAGAGTTATATTTGTCCAAATCGCGCTCTCAATATCTCATTTTGATCATACTGCCGATTTAGCAACCTATAAACATACTTTCAGGCGCTGTGGGTGTAATGAAAATCAAACAAATTTGTGATTCTTTTCACTGACGATATTGATAAACTAGTGATATACCAAAGCTACCTTGAAATTATGGGCTAGATATAAAATATCTGGTGCAGTTTTCAGGCAAGATTTTTTGACACGGCTGGGTATAGGAACAGAAAGACAGAAGGTTCTTTGCAGAGCAACAAGCATGGCAGCGTTGATCAAACGGGATTTATTAAGTCTGGCAGACTTTAGTCCAACAGAAGTTCTAGAACTTCTGCAAATGGCATCACAACTAAAATCACAAAAGCTGAGATTGCGGTGTCATAAAGTGTTAGGGCTGTTGTTCTCCAAGGCTTCAACTCGAACACGAGTCAGTTTTACTGTCGCAATGTACCAACTGGGTGGACAGGTGATTGATCTCAATCCTAATGTGACTCAGGTTAGTCGCGGAGAACCACTGCAGGATACAGCACGAGTTCTGGATAGATATCTCGATATTTTGGCGATTCGTACCTTTGCACAGCAGGAATTGCAAATTTTTGCTAACTATGCCAAAATTCCTGTCATTAATGCTCTGACTGATTTAGAACATCCCTGTCAAGTTCTGGCTGATTTGATGACAGTGCAAGAATGCTTTGGCACTTTTTCTGGATTGACTTTGACTTATGTAGGGGATGGGAATAATGTTGCAAATTCCCTGTTATTGGGTTGCGCTTTGGTGGGAATGAATGTGAGAATTGCCACTCCCAATGGATTTGAACCAAATGCAGCAATTATAGAAACAGCACGTTCCATTGCAGCCAATAAAACTGAAGTCCTGTTAACTAATGATCCAGAAATTGCAACAAAAGGTTCTCATGTCATTTACACTGATGTTTGGGCAAGTATGGGGCAAGAACAAGAAGCAGACAACAGAATGCCTATTTTTCAACCTTATCAAGTGAATGAACAACTGATGAGTCTTGCTCAAAGCTCGGCAATTGTTTTACACTGTTTACCAGCCCATCGTGGTGAAGAAATTACTGATGAGGTTATGGAAGGTCCTCAGTCACGTATTTGGGATCAAGCTGAAAATAGGATGCATGCTCAAAAAGCTTTACTTGCAAGCATCTTAGGGGCAGAAGAATTTTAAGTTGTGAGTCAGAAATAGTTAGATTTTTACTGCATCGTTGACTCATTTATTCTCTGTCATAACTTGAATTCATCAAAATATCTAAAATAAATAGTGCGTAGGGAGGTTTTTTGTAGTACTAATGTTCTAGAAGCATTTGTATTTACCTCCCTACAAATTTATGGAACGTCTGACAGAAGCTCAAAAAGAACTTTACGAATGGCTGGCGGAATATATACGACAATACCAGCATTCACCTTCGATTCGACAAATGATGCAGGCGATGAATTTAAAATCGCCTGCACCAATTCAAAGTCGCTTGGAACATTTACGCAATAAGGGGTACATTGAATGGAGTGAAGGTAAAGCACGGACAATTAGAGTTCTACAAGCGTTAAAACAAGGTGTACCAATTTTGGGAACGATCGCCGCTGGTGGATTAATAGAACCCTTCACTGAAACAGTCGAAAATATAGATATAGCTCATTTGTCATTACCTCCCCAAGCATATGCTTTGCGGGTAACTGGCGACAGCATGATTGAAGATTCGATTGTGGAGGGAGATTTGGTATTTTTGCGTCCAGTACTAGAACCAGATCTGCTGAAAAATGGGACTATCGTCGCCGCCAGAGTAGATAGTATTGGTACGACTTTGAAGCGGTTTTACCGAAGCGGCGATCGCATTACCCTCAAACCTGCAAACTCTAAATACAATCCAATCGAGGTAAACGCGACTCAGGTGCAGGTGCAAGGTTCGCTTGTAGCTATTTGGCGCAATTACAACTGATAGATAGGGATGAGGAGGGAAGGAGGGATATTTTCCGGCGTTGCTGAATTTGAATATGAATTTCAAAAATGCTACATCTTAAACTTTGATTCTTTGCGCCTTTGCGTCTATGCGTGAGGCTCATTCATATTTTCACTCAGCAACGCCTATTTTCCCACACTCCCTCCCACACTCCCTCACTTCCTCATTCTCCCCACTCACCACTTCTCTTACTATTATTTAATTTATGTATTTAATAAAAAATCAAGTTAAGCAAACACCTACGTTCAAATTAAAATTACCGTTTGTAGGCGAAAGTAGAGGTGGTTATCATACACAACCATTACCAGGATGCCCTAAAATGCCACCATCTCTGCAACTGCGAGGGTATCAGCGACAAGCCGTTAATAACTGGTTTGCCAACAACGGTAGAGGTACGCTGAAAATGGCGACTGGTAGTGGGAAGACAATTACAGCGCTGGCGATCGCCACTGAATTATACAAGCAAATTAACTTGCAAGTCTTGCTCGTCGTTTGTCCCTATCGACATCTTGTCACGCAATGGGCGCGAGAATGTGCAAAATTTAATTTGCAACCTATTTTAGCTTTTGAGAGTTTACACAATTGGCAGAGTCAACTTTCCACACAACTTTATAATGTGCGTTCTGGTTCCCAACCGTTTCTTACAGTTATTACCAGCAACTCTACTTTAATGGGGGATGGCTTTCAATCTCAACTCAAGTATTTTCCAGAAAAAACTCTCATTATTGGAGACGAAGCACATAACTTAGGCGCACCCAAATTGGAAGAAAGTTTACCTCGTCGTGTTGGGTTACGACTCGCTTTATCTGCTACACCCGAAAGATATTTTGACGAAAGTGGAACCCAATCTTTATTTGAATATTTTGGTTCTGTTCTCAAACCAGAGTTTACCTTAAGAGATGCTATTACTCAAGGTGCTTTAGTCCATTATCTTTATTATCCTATATTAGTAGAATTAACAGACATCGAAAGCCGTGCTTATGCTAAATTAACGCGAAAGATTGGACAGGCACTACTATATCGAGAACGGGAAAACGTTGAATTAGCAGATTTGGAAGATAACGAAGATTTGAAGCCATTATTGATGCAGCGAGCAAGGTTAATTGGTGCAGCAGAAAATAAGTTAAACGCCTTGCGCGAGTTAATGTCAACTCGCGCTGAAACAACTCATACACTTTTCTATTGTAGTGATGGTTCACAAGAAGTTGGAGAACGTTCTAGCTTACGCCAACTCAAAGCTGTCGTCAAAACTTTAGGGATAGAACTGGGTTATAAAGTCAGTACCTACACATCCCAAACATCTATAGAAGAAAGAGAAGTTTTACGTCGTCAATTTGAAAGTGGTGAATTGCAAGGTTTAGTAGCGATTCGCTGTTTAGATGAAGGGGTAGATATTCCAGCAATTCAAACAGCGGTGATTTTGGCAAGTTCAGCTAACCCCCGCCAATTCATTCAACGGCGCGGAAGAGTTTTGCGTCCTCATCCTGGAAAGGAACGTGCCACAATTTTTGACATGATTGTTTTACCGCCTGATTTAGATAGGAAAACTCTAGAAGTCGAACGCAATTTATTGAGAAAAGAATTACTGAGATTGGTTGAGTTTGCTGATTTAGCTGATAACGCAGGTGAAGCGAGGATAAAGTTACTCAACTTACAAAAGCGATACGGTTTGTTGGATATTTAATTTTTCAATCTCCCGCAAAGATACATAGCAATCCTAGATAAGTCGTGAACAAAAAAACGTAGACGCGCAGCGGCTTCCCGCAGGGTACCGCGAAGAACGCTTTAGCGTAGCGTGCGCCCTTGGCGCATAGGGCGCAAAGAAAAGAAAGAGAAGAAAAGGAGGGTGTGAACATCCTACTTAGGAAAGCTTGTTTAGTGAAATTTCCTCTTCTCTCTTCTCTTGGCGTTTTTGGCGTCTTGTTGCTAATCGATAACTCTTATAGTGTCTTGACTGCTAATTGTGAAACCATATAGTATGAGAAGATATAAAAACTCCAATTAAAGCCAGATGACAAAAGAAACTCATATTGATTATGTTCAAGAACCAATTCTTAGTGCACCATTAGAAGTACGGCAAATAATTGATCGTGTGTGGCAGTTGGAGAAAAGTAGACTAGATAAGAAAATTAATAGCCATATTAATGATGATATTCTGGCGATTGTGAAGGAAGCAGTGCGATGAAGCTGACTTCTATTAAGCTTTGTAATTTTCGCTCTTTTTATGGTAAAACACCAGAAATGATTCTTGCAGGAGGAGAGACTCGCAACACAACAATCATTCACGGTAATAATGGTTCAGGAAAAACGAGTCTGTTGAATGCGTTTACTTGGGTATTGTATGAGAAATTTAGTGCAGCTTTCGCATCGACTGAACAATTAGTTAATAAACGTGCGATCGCCGAAGCGAAACCTGGACAAACTGTAGAATGTTGGGTAGAGGTAGAGTGGGAACATGACGGCAAACGCTACAATGTAAAACGCATATGCCGAGTTTATAAAAATGAAAGCGACTTCAACGTTACCAAAACAGAATTGCGTATGCAGGTAGCTGGGGATGATGGACGCTGGTATTTTCCACCTCAGCAACCAGAAGACGTGATTGGGCAAATCTTACCCATTAGTTTACATCAATATTTCTTCTTTGATGGTGAACGGATTGAAGAGATTGTTCGTTCGGACAAGAAAGCTGAAATTGCGGAAGCCACAAAGATTTTTTTAGGCGTAGAAGTCATTAACCGTTCCATCAATCACTTAAAGGAAGCCAAAAAAACTCTGGAAAATGAGTTAAGGATAATTGGTGATTCAGAAATTAAACAGCTTTTGAAACAGCAAAACACTCTCGAACTAGAAATTGAACGCATCACAAAGCGACAAACAGAAATTAAACAAGAGTTAGAATATCAAGAAACTTTTAAAAAAGAGACAAGCAACCGCTTAAGAGAACTCAGTACTGCCAAGGAATTAGAAGAAAGACGAAGAGAATTAGAAAAACAAAAAGCATCTAATCAGGAAAATCTTAAAGAAAGTAGGGACGCTATTAAAAAAGCAATTTCTGGACGCGGTTATACCATATTACTTTCACAAAACACAGCACAATTTCGAGAAATTATAGATGATTTGAAGCAGCGAGGCGAGTTAACCTCTGGCATTTCACGGGAATTTGTAAATGAATTACTCGACTCTCAACGCTGTATTTGTGGTGCAGACTTACGCCAAGGAACTCACTCACACGAAAATGTGATCAAATTATTAGATAAAGCGGGTTCTTCAATTGTGGAAGAAACAGCCATCCGCATGAGTGCTCAAGTTGATGAAATTGATAAGCAAGCAGTTAGTTTTTGGTCAGAAGTTGATAGAGAGCAAGCACGGATTAATCAGTTAAGACAAAGTATATCACAAACGGAAGGTGAGTTAGATAATATTCAAGAACGATTGCGAAAAGATGCAAATGAAGAAATCAGCAGTTTACAAAAGCGTTTGGATGAAATTGAAGATAAAATTAGAGAGTTCATATTAGAGCAAGGTGCAAATCAGCAACAAATTGCTAACTTGAAAACTGACTTGGAAGGTTTGAGAAAACAAATCGCCAAGCAGAAACTAAATGAAGACAGACAAGCACTGGCGCAGCGACGCATCAGCGCGACTCAAGATGCTATTGAACGGTTAACAGAAGTTAGAAATCGTCAAGAAAAGCAGTTTCGTTGGCAATTAGAAAAGCGCGTACAAGAAATCTTCAGCGAAATTTCGTTTACACCTTATATTCCTAAAATTAGCGATAAATATGAACTAACGCTGGTAGAGAATACAGCAGGTATCGAAATGCCAGTTGCAGCTTCCACAGGAGAGAATCAAATTCTCAGTTTATCTTTTATTGCCAGCATTATCGATAGAGTACGGGAATGGAGTGAAAAGAAAAAAATATTGCTGGTTCCTGATAGTAGCACTTTCCCAATTGTCATGGATTCACCCTTTGGGAGTTTGGATGAAATTTCTCGGCGACAAATTGCAAAGACAATTCCTAAATTAGCAAACCAGTTGATTGTGTTGGTAACTAAGACACAATGGCGAGGTGAAGTAGAAGAAGAAATGGCAGATAAAATTGGTAGGGAATATGTGCTGACATATTATTCCTCTAAGCCTGAGTGTGAACAAGATTATATTGAGTTGGCTGGGGAACGGTATCCTTTGGTGAGACAAAGTCCAAATGAGTTTGAGTATACAGAGATTATTGAGGTGATGCGGGAAGGGTAGTTTTTGAAATTTCACACACAGACACAAAATAGAGACACGAAACCTCGCGTCTCTACATTGTTTTTGCGTGAGTTGTTAGAAGTTATAAACCCCAGAAGCGTAGAGAATGCAAAAGAGAAGAAAAGAGAGTGTTGTTGCTTTCGATGCAAGAAATACAACAAATTCACTTCTTGGTAGTTCAAGAACTACATGAATGTTGGGTAATAGTTTTTAAAAACTTTTCTCTCACTGTTCTCCTCGCCTCTGTTGTGACTCTATCAACTCAGAGCGCCTTTACTTTTTCTAACTTTGACAATCTTTGAGCTGTAGATTGTCTTAACCAGATATCACCCTAATGCCTGGAGAACTACTATGTGGAAGTTTCTACTTTTATTGTACTATCAGACGTGGAGAGTTTGTGATGTAGATGGTGGACAGTTTTCATAAAGTTTTGTGAAGTGCGCTGAGACTGCTTTTGGAGAGATAAGTTGATTTTCACTTTCCCATATCTCTAGTTTACGAAGATGTCTAGTTTCTAAAGTAGGAGAAATAAACCGCAAAGGCGCAGAGGACGCAGAGAGGGCGATCGCTGCCTAATTGGTATAAAATTATGCAGTTAGGAGTGCTTTCTGTTAAAATTGCAACAAAATAGATATCCTGATTATGGCTGTAAACAGAATCAAAATTGCTAAAGATAAGGCCGATTTAGTAAAAGCCTTAGTCTCATCAAAAGAAACAACTGGACCTTTTCAGACTTATGCTGATGTACTTGTATTTACTGCTGCATTGGGAGCAAAGCGCAAAAAGCGAGTTGTTCTAGGAGAGATCTCTAAAAGAGATCCAGAGCCAATACCACAGGAGCATTTTGTTACAAGGGGATATAATATGCTAATCAAATTACTGGCAATGACTGAAAAT
The DNA here is from genome assembly GCF_059505445.1 of Brasilonema angustatum. NCBI lineage: Bacteria > Bacillati > Cyanobacteriota > Cyanophyceae > Nostocales > Scytonemataceae > Brasilonema > Brasilonema angustatum. The sequence goes on from NZ_JCACKO010000145.1 coordinate 80,268, forward strand.
AAAGATATCAATATTCTTTCTTCTAATGACGAGTACTATGACGCTCAACGTACTTGTATTTTTGAGGAATATGCCAATGGTGGACTTGAAATATTACGAGATGAATTGCGAGGGGCAGTAGACTATTCAGAAAGGCTACTATTAATTTTAAGTCATGATAAATTGCAGGAAACTTCTGGAGAAGGCGAGTTTGATTTAAGTAGATTTTTATCATATTAGACAAGTAAATTTAGAGATCATAAAGTCCATACAGCAATGGAAGAAACAATACATGATGACTTTTTTAGCAAGTTTATAGTAGCCACAGCTACGATTTCAGCATTTTACGATATTCCAGATAAACCTGGAATATACGCTTTTTACCACGCGTTTGATTTTGCAGAAGATAATTTACTTGGTGATATAAATGAGAGGATTAGTAAAAATGTATTTACAACAAAATTCGTAGAAGAAGATTCACGAAAGAAATTCATTATAGATTTATGTGGAAAGCCAGTTACATTATCGGATAATATGCATCATTTTATTGAAAGTGTATCTATGCCGAAGGATAGGCGTAATCTCAAGAAACTCCTTCTAACTTGTAGTATTTTACAATCTCCAGATTATATTGGCTATGCTTCTAGTTTACAAAAAAGATTTAGACAACACTTAGAGAACGACAATGGTTTTTTCGGAAGATACGGAAATTCAAGACCTCAAGATGAATTTCTATTTATATGTTTTCCTTGCGCTGGGGATATTGCCAGAGAACTTGAAAGCTTGTTAATCCAACTTTGTCAGCCTAGATTCAATACACAAAGGAGTTGATGATGGAAGAACTAGATGACCAATCACCAGAAACTATTGAATATAAAGCCATTACAGGTACTTTTGGTGAAGTACGTTACTTTCTCACTACCCTTGATCATAGTGATGCAGCAGAGAATATTAGATTTGCTGGTGAGCTTCAGGGGAAATGGGGCTTTTCTGAGAGAGTGCAACGAAAATTAGATGAGAAAAGAGCGGAAACAGAACTATTCGCATATTTAGCAAAAAATGGTATTAGGTTTTTTAACTCTTTGGTTATTGTTCTTCTCCCTAACTCAGATGAGCAAACAGAGTTTTGGGATTTTTCTCAAGTTATGAGTAAAGGAAAACCTCTTGAAAAATGGGTTAACTTAAAATTATACAAGGGTGTTTCTCGCATTGTTATAGATGGTCAACATCGTTTGTTATCCCTCAAAAAGTACTGGAATATACATATAGGTAAACAGCATCTATCTCCCCAAGAAGAAGCAGAAAATTGTGCTTGTAATGAACCTTTTGATATCCCAGTTGTCTATTTAGTTTTTGGAAATTTAGGTCGAGTTGGATACTCTGAAGAGACTGTCTCTATACGTGATGAAGCGATTAAAGCTACTCGTAATATATTTACAGTAATAAATAACACTGCCAAACGTATTGATCGTCAAACTCAACTTCTACTGGATGACACAAAACTCTCTGCGCTAATTCCCAGGAAACTATTAGAAGAAGATGTATTAGAAGACAAAATTGTAAAATGGTCTTCCAAATCTACAAATCTGACACAGCTTGATCCTTATTTGACAACTATAGATTTAATTAGTAAATGTGCTGTAGAAATTGTAATAGATTATAAAAAAACAGCCCTGAAAAAAATTTTAAACTCTCCACTTGAGAGAGAAAATGCGATGAAGATTTATTACGAATCTCATCCTAAAATTCCTCATATAGGAACTCGATCTATTTTTAAATGGTTTTTTTATGAACTCCAACCATTTCAGGACTGGCTAAATCAACTTGAACATTTGGGTATAAGCGTTCCTGCTCAACCAGAAGAAATTAAACTACAAGGTAGTCAAAAAGAACGTAGTCAAAAAGAACAACTGAAGAAATTAAGAGAATCAAATATTCTGTATACTGTCCTAGGGCAGCGTGTTGTTTTTTTTGCTATTTCACGATTTCTGTTGAGAATCAAGGTTGAATATCGTATTCCAGAGATTTTGGATGCGATTGCAAAAAGTATAGCGAAGATGCATGAAAAAGGCTTTTTCAATAGAAATGCACCTCATTGGAAAAACGTTATTGTACAGCCTAATGAAAAACTGACTATGATTACAACTGGTTCTGGTAGCGATAAATGTATAGAGCTTCTTAGAATGATATTTCTTAATACCTCTGATGGAGTACGTGAACTGATAAAGAGTACTCGTGAAGATGTAGATAGTGAAGCTAATTGGACTATAGATACAATAGCTACCTGGAGAAAAGAATTTTTTGTCGAGCTACCTGAAGTTAAATCTATAGAAGATGACACTAGATATGAGGAAGACCATTTTGCAAAAGCAACAGAGGTTAATGACGAAAATATTTCCAGTGTAGATACTACCAACTTTCGAGGTGGAGATGATGAAGATGATGAAGAAATATTTGATGAGATAGAAGATGAAATGGAAGATGAAAGTGAAATTGATGAGTAAAGATTGATTTGTGAACTTAGAAGTTAATTTGAGACTAGTGCCATTCAGTCATTTCCTAATTGTAGTAATCATAAGTATGGTTTTGCTAGTTCAAAATAGGCGGAAGCCCTACCGCTTTCGGTTCAACAAAATTCCCGTCAAAACCCATTGTTTTATTTTCAACAGTTCTTGCTTTAGCCAAATCCTTGCGAAGCTCCGCGCGTTCCATCTGATCCTGAATTCCACCCAGAATATATATCAGTAACTTCGCCGCCAAATCCCGCCCAGCAACTTGCACTCGCTTTTTGTTTGGGTCGTACAAAATACCGTACCAGAGAGATTGCGGGTACTCCATACCGCTAAAGCCACCGGAACGGTCGAACTTTTGCAACTTCTTAAAAATGTCTGTTAGCCATCGCCCTTTCTTAAAAACCAAAATACCCAAAGCTTGCGCTAAAGCCACTTGACCAACAGGACGGAAAAGCATATTTCCTTCGCCGCCATCTTTCTCAAAGCTGAACCGTCGCAATGCAGGCGTACCCTCATCTTCAAGAAGCTTATAACTTGGAAGCGTTGCCAAAGAATCGAAGAATTTGTGAAACTCCTGTATGCCCTCATAAAGTTCCTCATCCTCTGGACGCATGGGAATTAAACCTTTATCCAAGGGTTTCCAGTGAGAGTATTTTTGCCCCAAGTATCGTTCAGACATTTCTTTTAAAGCTTGCAGCGTTGTCAAAACTGTTGAGTTCGCTGCAACTGTCGCACTATTCCAATTGACACGAGGCTTTCGCGTTTCCTGTTGTTCCAAAAGCGGATGGTTGACAGCGATTTTTCTGGCAACAATCGAAAAACCATCATCCTCATTCAGCTGTGCTAACTGACCTTTACTCAAGGGTGCAGCCATCAGGTTAACATGAACAAAGATGGATCTCACCCGTCGCCTTGCTTGTTCGCGGGTTTCACCAGCCGCAACTGCACAAATGAACTCAATACCAATTTTTTCCTTGGGCAAGCTTTGCAGGTAAGCTGGTTCCACACGATATTGTTCTACCAAGTCAGCCAACGTAATGAAAGTTTCGTAAGCAGTTTTATCCTTCTTGTATCGCTGGAGTTTGCCAGTTTTGAGTAACTCCATCAAACCCTGCACACCCATCAATCGGTGTTGACCATCCAAGGCATAAATGGTTACATTTTCTTCACAAAGGTTCAGCAGACCGACTTTATCATCTTTATCCAATGCAGTGAATTCGGTGGTAGATTTTGTGGCGCGTCCCTGACTATCCCACTCAGCAGCTTTGGGATTATCCACCCACGGTTGGTTAATCACCACCAGAACTGGCGGAAACTTGTGATTTTTTCGCGCTGCCAAATACTGCACTAGGGGTGCTTGACGTGACCAATCAAGGGGACGCTGTTGAATTTCATCAATGCTATCCGCGTCAATTTCAATGTTATCAGTCTCTGGATTGTACTTTTTTTGCAGCAGTGGTAAGCCAGACGCGAAGTGAACCCGTCCTGCAAACCATTCTAGGGTGACAGAACCAACATAAGCCTCAGTACCACCCATCTCGGTTTTCTGAACGAGAATGCGATCCTTCTTCCCAAGGAACTTTTCCAGAACTAAAGCGAGTAGCTGTTGATCTTTGATTTCCCGTTGCAAGTACTCGCTAGCGATGTCAGTGGTTTGGTCAGATGCGCTGTCCTTCATAATGGTTTTTGAAAACTGCAAGGTTTGGTACAAATTAATTCTGTATAAAATTCGGTTAAAAGACCAAGTTTTTAAAAACTTTACGTTTACAATACTAAGGTTTGATAAGACTACATATAATTCGGGTGAGTAACGTCCGTGTTCAGACAGGGAAGGAGAAATGGCTACAGCACAACAGTCAGAGAATCAAAGTCAGCAAGCCCGTACTGTGGCAGAGTTAGTTGATTATATCCAAGAACTCACCACTGAAATACAAGAATTATACTGTCTGGATGCCATTCCTTGGGTAGTTGGATACTCCGGTGGTAAAGATTCAACAGCTACTTTGCAGTTGATTTGGAATGCGATCGCACAACTTCCACCTGAAAAACGGACTAGAACAATCCATGTTATCACAACAGATACAGGTGTGGAGAATCCCTATGTTTCCGCTTGGGTACGCAACTCCTTAGAGCAGATGAAAGTAGCTGCTCAAGAGCAACGAATGGCAATTGAACCTCATTTACTGCAACCAGAAATTAAACAGACTTACTGGGTGGGCTTAATTGGCAAAGGCTACCCAGCACCCCGCCATAAATTTCGCTGGTGTACTGGACGCTTGAAGATTGAGCCATCTAGCCGTTTCATTCGTGATGTTGTGCGAGCCAGTGGCGAAACAATTGTTATCTTGGGAACTCGCAAAACGGAAAGCACCAATCGCGCTCTTATTATGAAGAAGCGCGAAGTAGGTAGGGTGCGTGACCGCCTCAGTCCTCATCCCGACCTGGTGAACTCTCTCCTTTACACACCTATAGAAGATTGGCGAACTGACGAAGTTTGGCTTTATCTGATGCAATGGCAAAACCCTTGGGGATACAGCAATAAAGATTTATTCGCTATGTATCGAGGCGCAACAGCAGATAATGAATGTCCGCTAGTTGTTGATACTTCTACTCCTAGTTGTGGCAGTTCTCGTTTTGGATGCTGGGTCTGCACAATGGTTAGTAAGGATAAATCGATGGAGGCGATGATTCAAAATGAGGAAGAAAAAGAATGGATGCAACCTCTACTAGATATCCGAAATGAATTAGATGCTGAAGATGATCGGGATAAAAGAGACTTTAGAAGAATTTGGGGTGAGGTTCAACTATTTGAACGCAATCTCAACGGAGAAATCTCCGTAGAACCAATTCCTGGTCCTTATACTAAATACTGGCGGGAACATTGGCTAAGAAAAGTTCTAGAAGCGCAAACACAAATCCGTCGCACAGCACCAGAAAATATGCGTGATATCACTCTCATTACCACAGAAGAATTGAGTGAAATTCGCCGGATTTGGCTAGAAGACAAACACGAATTTGATGATAGTTTACCCCGTATTTATAAAGAAGTGACAGATGAACCTTTTATAGATCCGCGTCCTGGTGCTGGTAACAGTCTTCTTGGTAGCGATGAATGGGCGGTGCTGGAAGAAATCTGTCAAGAAGATGTCATGCACTTAGAACTCATGGCGAAGCTTCTCGACACAGAACGCCAGTATCGCAAAATGTCGCGTCGTGTGGGAATTTACGATGCACTAGAAAAATGTTTTAAGACAAGTTCGCGTTCGCAAAAAGAAGCGATTGATAATGCCCGTTTAACACGTGATTTGAAAGAAGCAGTTACTCAAGGTGACGTTACAAAGGTAAAGCAGTTGACTTTAGGTGATGTTGCTGTTTCTGAAAATGATGAAACAGACAAACCGCAAAGTTGGGCAAACATCAAATTTAAAAAATAGGGATTCTGTTGATGGGAATTTCGGTGAATAAAATTGCAAGAAACCAGAAACCAGGCGAATAGAATTCGCGGCTACACAGACGAAACCCGCCTACGCGGGTTAAATAAAAATGAGGTCAAATTACACACAACTATATATACATTATGTTTGGGCAACCTGGGATAGCTACACAAACGAAACCCGCCTACGCGGGTTAAATAAAAATGAGGTCAAATTACACACAATTATATATACATTATGTTTGGGCGACCTGGGATAGATTGCCCCTGATTACACCTGATATTCAGAAGCTAGTTTATGCAGCAATTATTAAGGAGTGTGAACAGTTGAAATGCACAGTGATTGCGGTAGGTGGTGTTGAGGATCATGTTCATCTGTTAACAGGCTTTCCGCCAACTCTAGGCTTATCTGCTCTGATAAAACAAATAAAGGGAAGTTCTTCCCATTTTATGACTCATGAAGTCAAACCAGGTGAGTTTTTCAAATGGCAAGGTAGCTATGGCGCTTTTACAGTTAGTCATGATGCCATAGATAGCGTAGCCAATTACATCAAAAACCAAGCTACTCACCATCTTCAAAAATCAATCATTCCTATCTGGGAATTTACTCCTGGATAACCTAAAAATCTTGTACTTAATTAGTCCGCGCAGGCGGACTTTGCCTGTGTAGACGCGAATTCCATTCGCCTAGTATATTAGTATTATCACATGATATTCCTTGAACTTGTCCTACAAAACTTTGGTCCCTACAATGGACGCCAAGTTATCAACCTTAATCCACAAGAAAATGATAATTCTCGCCCCATCCTCTTATTAGGTGGAATGAACGGTGGCGGCAAAACAACTTTGATGGATGCGATTCGCCTTGCGCTTTATGGATCTCGTGCTCAATGTTCTAACCGTGGTAATTTAAGCTATAGTGATTTTCTTAGCCAATGCGTTAACAGTCAAACTCCGGTAATTGAAAAAACACAGATTGAATTACTTTTTGAACATATTGAAAATGATCAGCCAGTCAAATACCGAATAGTGCGAACTTGGGAAAAAAATCCGAAAGATGGTAAAGACAATTTAGGAATTTATGAATTAGACGCAAGACTTGAGGATTGGCCCAGAGAAGAATTAGTTAATACTTGGGACGATTACATTGAAAATCTACTTCCGTTAGGAATTTCCAACCTCTTTCTCTTTGATGGAGAACAGGTGAAAGAACTTGCAGAACAGGAAGTACCGCCACCGATTGTGGTTGATGCAATTCGCGGACTTTTGGGGCTAGAGTTGGCAGAACGTTTGGGAGTTGATTTAGAAATTGTCGTCAATCGCAAACGTAAGGAAATAGCCGATACTAAAGATTTGGTAAATATAGGAGAAATTGAAAAAAGACTAAAACAGCAACAAGCAGAATACGAAGAAAACAAAAATAAGCTAGAAAAATTAAAAACGGAATTACAAGCATCAGAAAAAGAAAAGCAAGAAGCGTTTGATAAATTTGTTTCCGAAGGCGGTAAAATCGCAGCCGAACGAAATCAGTTAGAATTACAAAAGAAGCAAAAAACTGCTGAAGTAGAACAAGCACGTCAGGGAATGTGTCAATTAGCGGATAGTATTCTACCACTGGCGTTGATTGAACCTTTACTGACTCAAGCGCAACGCCAAGGAGAAAAAGAATTTCGTATTCAACAAGCGCAAATAGCAAGAGATATATTATTTGAACGAGATAAACGTTTACTCAATTGGATGACTCAAGCAGGAATTTCTGAAGAACAAGTTGAACAAATAAAAGCATTTTTAGAACAAGATGAAGAGACATTGCGATCAAGCTTGATACAACCAGAAGAATCCTGGTTATTAGCTGACGCTGAAACTTTGAGTCAATTGGGTAATGTTTTCTACTACCTGCAAAATGACAAAAAGATAGCCAAGCAGCAAATCGGTATTCTCAAAAATAAGGAAGAAGACATTATCACTCTGGAAAGACAAATACAGACTGCAGCCGAACCAGAAGCTTATAAACAGTTAGTTGATGCACTCGAAGCAGCACAAAATCAAGTTTCCCAAATCAAAGCAGCAAGCGAAGTCACAAAACGCAGCTGTGATGAATTAGAGGCTGAAATAAAAAAAATCAAAAAGGACTTACAAGAATATAGTAAGCAAAATATTGACCGCAAAAACTACGAACATATTATTACCTCTGCAGCAAAAGTCCAACAAACACTCAAGCTTTTCCGCGAAAAATTAACCCTCAGAAAACTCAATAAACTAGAAGTCGAAGTCACCGAATGCTTCCGCTACCTCCTCCACAAATCAGACTTAGTGCATCGGATCGCGATTGACACTCACACCTTCAGCCTGTCGCTATACGATGTACAAGGTAAACCCGTTCCAAAACATCGTCTTTCTGCAGGTGAAAAACAACTCTTAGCGATCGCCTTCCTCTGGGGATTAGCCCGCGTTTCCGGACGTCGCTTACCAGTTGCAATTGACACACCCTTAGGACGCTTAGACTCCTCCCACCGCAGTAACCTAGTTGAACGTTACTTTCCATCAGCCAGCCATCAAGTCATTCTGCTTTCCACCGATACAGAGATAGGAGAAAAACAAGTCAAAATATTGCGAGAAAACGAGGCGATCGCCCGCGAATACCTCCTCAAATACGACTCATCCACCCGTCAAACAACTGTTGAACCAGGATATTTTTGGTAAGTTATACATTTTGCACTTGCTCAAACAAATGTCAAAGGAATTACATATTATTTGACTCCGTTTTCGTCCGCCTAGGACTGTAAGTCCCAGGCTAATAGCCGAAGTCCATTAAAGTGGACTGACAAAACTAGAAAGGATGCATCGCACTTCTAGGAAATAGCAAATTCTGTGTGTTTTCGCTGTTCAGGCGTTCTAAAGCCTAGGACAATACACTCCTTAGGAATTCCAGCAGCTACTAGCTCCAACGCGATACCTTCTTCTGTACCATCATGTTGAATCCAGAGTTTATTGTCGATAACATCAATATGTAATAATGTGCCATAGATACGATAACCGTTTTGCCAGCCAGTTTCTACTAGAAGGTAGCGAGCACGCTCTCGGTCGAATACTAATTCAACTTGCACCTGGTCATCACTACCAAGAAAGTCAGTATAAGTTTGCAAAACTTTTTCAATGATCTCACCATATTGAGTGTTCAATAAATCCATCGGATCACTACCTCCTGGCTGGGATCGAAGGTCATTAAACGAATGATGCCATCGTCAATCAAGGTTTGACCAGCTTCTTCTTCAAAGACACTCTTACCAATATCTTCACTTACAGCAAGATAAAGTACATATTCAGGATAGTAACGCTTCAACAATTGGGCGTATAAAACAAACTGACCAACAGCTTCCTCCAGATCCTTCATATCAGAGGGACGGGTAAAACTTTTGACCTCAACGGCTATCTTTTGCGTTCCTCGTTCAGCTGCAAGTAAACGTTCTGCACCCAAATCGACAAACAGATTTCTGCCACGCGCTAGACGAATGCGCAATGGATCATGGGTGATTGTCCAGCCGTCTTTAATGAGAGCATTTTTAACCGTGTTGTGATAGATATCTCTAGCAGGCATAGTATCTTGATTGTATCGCGCCTTCTATTCAACAGTATTTGTAGAATGCGTTACTCTACACTTGTTATGGAATCCCCAATAGATCGTATCAAACTCTCCCAAACAGCCAAAGACCAACTCCTCAAACTCAGACGCAACACCAAAATCGATCAATGGAACATCCTGTGTCGTTGGGCGTTTTGTCGTTCTCTCGCCGAACCAACTCCACCCTCACCCGTCCCAATTCCTCAAGATAGCAACGTCGAGATGACATGGCGCGTCTTTGGCGGCGAAACCTCCGATATATTGTTACTCGCCCTCAAGCAACGCTGCTACAACGACGGCTTCCCAACAGACAAAGAAACCCTGGCGACACAATTTCGCCTCCACCTACATCGCGGTATCGGTTACCTCGCAGGCGATCCAAATATCAAGAAGATTGAAGATTTAGTTGAATTAGCGACGAAAAAGATATAAGGATTAATAAATCACAGATAAACACAGATGCTTATTTATCTGTATGCATCTGTGATTATTTGTGGTTCTCTCAATATCCTTATGTCGCCAGAGAGTTACGTAGAAATAGAACGCCATAAAGCCGCAATTTTTCGCACTGACTTATCGAGACCTGTGCGATTGGCAATAGAATGGGCAATTATAAATAACGATACCACGTTTTTTGACTACGGTTGCGGACACGGTGGCGATGTGGACCGAGTAGCCAACCTAGGCTACACCAGCTCAGGCTGGGACCCATACTATTACCCCGATACCCCGCGCATTTGCGCTAATGTGGTGAACTTGGGCTACGTCCTGAACGTAATTGAAAACCCAGAGGAACGCCGCCAAGCTCTTTGTCATGCCTGGGAACTTGCCCACGAAGTCTTAATTGTTGCGGCTCAAGTTTTGATAAATGCTCCCAGCAAGGCTCAAGTTGCTTACAGCGATGGTATCGTCACGAGTCGCAACACGTTTCAGAAATATTACGAACAAGAAGAACTCAAAAGATACATTGATGAAGCCCTGAATGTAGATGCGGTACCAGTGGCGCTGGGTGTGTATTTTGTTTTTCGAGATGAAGCGCAAAAAGAAGGATTCAAGGCGATACGCTTTTTCTCTAGAACCTCAACTCCGAAAATACGCATTCCTACGAAACGGTTTGAGGATTACCAAGAGAAGCTGGAACCACTGATGGCTTTTTTTACTCAACGTGGCAGACTCCCGGTAAAAGGGGAATTGGATAACGAACAGGAATTATTGAGTGAATTTAAGAACTTTCGCCGTGCTTTTGCTGTGGTTTTACAAGCGACTGATGAGGCAGAATGGGATGCGATCGCCTACGGTCGTTCTCTTGATATTCAAGTTTATCTTGCTCTGACCCACTTCGAGAAACGTCCCTCTTGGCATAAACTCTCACCAGAAATGCGCCATGACATCAAAGCATTTTTTGGCAATTATGAAGAAGCTTGCGAAGTTGCTGATGCTAAGCTTTTCAGTTTGGGGAAAACCGGAGTCGTGCAAACTGCTTGCGAAAAAAGTAAAATTGGCAAACACACTCGTAACGCCCTTTACGTTCATGTTTCTGCCCTTGGTGAACTCGATCCCTTGCTGCGAGTTTACGAAGGCTGCGCGAGTCGTACTGTTGGACGTGTCGATGACGCAACACTGATAAAGTTTTGTACAGATGAACCGCGAATATCCTACCTGTTTTACCCGGAATTTGATACTGATGCCCACCCAGCATTAAAGGCGAGTATCACGATTGATTTAAAAACTTTGCGCATCACTCACCGAGACTACGAGCAAAGGAAAAATCCGCCAATCCTTCACCGTAAAGAAACATTTGTGACCTCTAACTATTCATATTACCAAGAATTTGCTCAACTTACCCAACAAGAACAAGAATTAGGACTACTCAAGCATAAAAGCGAGATTGGTACTCGTGAAGGTTGGGCAAAATGTCTTGCAGAACGCGGTGTAGAAATCATAAGTCATCAAATTCATTTCCTTAACGAAAGTTAAGAAACAGTCAAAAAAGAGAAAATGCAAACTGCTTAAGATAGTGGAACTTTGCGTTATATATAGACATCTTTGCCTGATATTAAGCCGTCAGTATGACAAGATATAGCTGTCGCCAGGTGTTTTAGGACACAAACTGAACAGAAAACTCAGACACTGAGAGAGTTTCAAGCCTGTTAAGCGTTAAGCGTTAAGCGTTCCCTGCTATATCTAAAAATTCTTCCACTTTAGGAGAAATAAATAAAACAGTGCAAACAATTTCATCATTACTACAAGTTTTTAAAAGCCGGAAGATGGCAGCGTTGGTGTTAATAGGATTTTCATCAGGTTTACCCTTTTTGTTAACTGGTAACACTTTGAAAGCTTGGATGACCGGAGAAAATGTAAACTTGGGGACAATTGGCTGGTTTAGTCTCGTCAGTTTGCCTTATTCCTTGAAATTTCTTTGGTCACCACTCCTCGATAGATATAAACTCCCAATATTGGGACGGCGGCGGGGCTGGTTAATTGCAACGCAGATTGCTTTAATTGTTGCGATCGCCCTTATGGCTTCGCAACAACCCGGCACAGCACTACAACTGTTGGCGATCAACGCAGTGGCGATCGTTTTTTTGAGCGCCACGCAAGACATTGCTGCTGATGCTTACCGTACTGACGTTTTAGAACCACTAGAAGTAGGTGCGGGTGCTGGTCTTTTCGTCTCAGGCTATCGACTTGCCATTATAGTAGCAGGTGCGTTGGCATTAATACTTGCTGACCATTTGCCTTGGAAATCGGTTTACTTGTTCATGGCGCTTTTCATGGTGATTGGCATTTTTGGTACAATCCTCGCGCCAGAACCAAAGAAAGTGAGTCCTCCAGAGTCTTTAGCACAAGCGATTTTACTTCCATTTAGAGAATTTTTTCAGCGCCTGGGTACATACCAAGCCCTGTTGAGTTTGGCGTTCATTGTACTTTATAAACTGGGCGATGCTTTCTTGAGCAATATGTCCACGCCATTTTTACTCAAAACTGGCTTCACCAAAACTGATATTGGTGCTATTCAGATCGGGATGGGTTCAATTGCTACTATTGTTGGTGCTCTAGCAGGTGGTTCGATTCTCAGCAGAATTGGTATAAATCGGTCGCTTTGGGTATTTGGGATTTTACAAGCATTAAGTAATATAGTATATTTTTTCCTAGCTACACTCGGTCAAAACTACCAGTTCATGGTCATCGCCATCAATGTAGAAAACTTCTGTGGTGGTTTAGGAACAGCTGCCTTTATTGGTTTTTTGATGAGTTTGTGCAACCAGCGGTTTAGCGCGACTCAATATGCTTTACTATCTAGTTTGATGGCTGTCAGTCGTGATATTATAGCTGCTCCAGCTGGCGCAATAGCGGAAATTACGGGTTGGCAGATGTTTTTCTTAATTAGCATTGCCGTGGCTGTACCAGGACTATTACTATTACCATTGTTTGCCCCTTGGAACCAAAAGCCAGTGGCAATTAAGCGACCCGGACTCAACGATGATGAAGAGGATTTATGGGGCAAAAAGTAATCATTATTATCGCAACGGCTATTCTTTTAATTACTGGCGTCTTACTTGGCTACGTTCTTTCCCAGTTAGTTCTGGGATACTTGACGCCTAACTTAGTAACTCTTTTAGGGACTTTCAGTCTTATTATAATTTTTGGTACACTTTATTACGTTTTATTTTGGGAGTTTAGAAGACAACAGGCGCAGAGTTCCCCAGCAGCAAGAACGCGACCCTCCCGAAGAGAACAGCTTGAACCTGATGCAAATCTCAAAAATAGACTCATTTCTTTAGCTGGTAATGCGACTGCTGCCGAACAGCTGGTAAATCGTGCCAAGCAAGACTTTCCTGGTATGCCAGAAAATTGGTATTGGGAAAAAGCAATTGCTGATTTTGAAAGCGCTAACCCCTAACAATGAACAGTGAACAGTAAACAGTGAACAGTGAACAGGGAAGGAGTCAGGAGGAGGCAGTGCTCGGCTAGAGTTTCCCGACTTGTAGACGCCGGAGGCGGCTTCCCGTAGGGTAGCACCTGGCGTCAACTGCCGTTCAGGAGTCAGGAGTCAGAAGTCGCAATTCTTTATTTCTTCCTTCTGAATCAAGAATTGCACCAATTGCTGAATTCTTCTTCATACTGATAACTGGTAACTGATAACTGATAACTGTTTTAACAAGGGAGGTGGTGTTTCTTTCATTCGTTGCAAGCGTGTAAGCGCGCTAGTTAAAGGCTCACAAATATCAACAGTTCGTTGCAAAATGAAACTATGGCTATATTTCGTCAGTACATCGCGCCGTTTTTCGTAGTGTTAATTTTCATTATTGCTCTTGTCGCAGTCAGCTCCCGCATCTTTTTACCCTCTGATATGGCTGCACCCGCACCTGTTGAAGAGACTGGCAAAGTAGAAGGAGTAAATTCCCCCTTATCTACGTTGTCTACCTTGTCTCCTTCTTTAAGTGTCTGAGGAACTGTTACCAGGTTACAGAATTCGCCGTGGTTCTACCTTGGACAGGGCGCTGCTGGTAAAATTCATGCAGCGGACTTACCAAGAAGCCTTTCCACAGCAAGATTTCTCCCATCTGGCGCGAACAGTCGAGCAATACTTCTCCAGAGAAACTCCCCTTTGGTGGGTTGATTTTGTAGAAGTAGAACAAGAGGAAACAGGAGAAGCCGGGGGAGAAAGCAATTCCAAATTCCAAATTCCAAATTCCAAATTAGGAGTCTCTCCCTCACTCCCTCCCTCTCTCCCTTCCTCATCCCCTATCGCTGGTTTATGGGTAGGAAATGCCATAGATCAAGTCCAGGGCGATCGCCATGCTCATATCTTTTTACTGTACGTTGTGCCAGAACACCGACGACAAGGTATCGGCACAGCTTTGATGCAATATGTAGAAAATTGGGCAAAAGCAAGAGGCGATCACCAAATCGGATTGCAAGTGTTTCAAACCAACACAGCCGCATTGAATCTTTACAATCAGCTAGGATATCAAAGCCAATCACTGTGGATGGTAAAATCTCTTCATCCTGACAAATATGCCTGAAAGAAACAGATTGTAACTTCTAATACTGGTATAGCAAAACCGCAGTGGAAATTTAGAGAAATTCTCTCGCATTGTGTCTAAATATGTATGACGAAGACGACCTTAGCCTACTAGATGTCGAAGCAGAACTAGAAAGCCCTCTGGATCACATGGAACCCGTCACTGCTGAAACAGAGACGCCAATGCCCAATCCAGAGGAGATGCTAGCATTATTAGAACATCCTCTGCCGCAGCAAAGGATGCTGGCTGCACGTGCTTTTTCCGACATAGAAGATCCTAGGGCTATTCCCCATCTGATTAACTTATTAAGTGATACCTGTCCTTTGGTGCGCGTCAGTGCAGCCTATGGTATCGGACGTAACCCCAGTTTAGATGCTGTGGAACCGCTGATTGCCCAGTTAAACCGAGATTGGAATGGCTACGTGCGTAAAGGAGTTGTTTGGGCATTGGGGAACTGTCGCGATCGCCGCAGCCTAGCACCTCTGGTAGACGCTTTAAGAACCGATATTTCCGCAGTACGCCTGTGGGCGGCTACCGCTTTGGCACAAATGGCAGATGTGGGATATGAGGCTGTTGTGAAAGCAATGCCCCCCTTGATTTCAGCTTTGGTACAAGATCCTGTAGCACCAGTACGCAGCAATTGCGCTTGGACAATTGGACAACTTTGCCGCGAACTGCCTTCTAACGTCGTTTATGCTACTGCCATTGATGCATTGATTCAAGCCTTTGCTGAAGACCAAGACTTGGGAGTGCGCGAAGACGCTAAAGCCTCCCTTTTGGGAGTTGGTGATCCCCGTGGACTTCAGTTGATAGAGACTTTGGAACAGGAAGGGTGGTTTTGATTTTAGTTATTAGTCATTAGTCATTAGTCATAAGTACAAGACGATTTTTTGACTGATGACCAAATGACTAACCTTTATACTGAATCCGATAAATACGGTTATTTGCTTCTTCCGTGACTAAAAGACTACCATCCGGTAAAACGAGTAAACCCACAGGACGTCCCCAAGTGGTTGGTACAGTAGGGTTTAGGAGAAATCCAGTCAGAAAGTCTTCATAGTAACCTTGCGGTCGTCCATTGGTGTCAAATGGGACAAAAGCAATTTTATATCCAGTGCCGCGATCGCGATTCCAAGAACCACGAAAGGCAACAAAAGCACCATTACGATATTTTTCCGGGAATGTCTGACCGTCATAAAACTGCAACCCCAATGCAGCTGAGTGCGCTTGAAATAGCACATCTGGAGTACGAGTGCGACCGACTAAATCTGGTCGTTTGCTAGCATCACCCGTCTTCTGACGTGGATCGAGATTTTTAGCTGTTAAGTACGCATAGGGCCAACCATAGAATTCTCCCTGCTGAATGCGTGTGAAGTAATCTGGTACCAACTCATCGCCAATACCATCACGCTCATTAATAGTCGCGTAAAGTTCCTTAGTCACAGGGTTAAAATCTAAACCAACAGGATTACGTAAGCCAGAGGCAAAAGTCTGCTGCTGGGAACCATCTAAATTCATCACCTGCACTGAAGCCCGTGGCAAAGGTTCTTCGTCTACATTAGTTCCAGAACCAACCGAAACATATAGCTTGTTACCATTGGGTGAGACAACAATGTTACGTGTCCAGTGGTTATTGTAGCCGCTAGCCGGTAGGCTGGCGATTTTTGTGCCAGAACCAGTGATTTGCTGCTGATTTTTAGCGTAGGGAAACCGCAACACTGCATCAGTATTGCCCAAAAAGAAGGAATTACCAGCAAAAGCCATACCAAAGGGTCTATTTAGTCCGTTGGCTTGAGTGGCAAAAGTTTGTTTGACATCAGCCACGCCATCAGCGTTGGTATCACGCAGTAAACGAATACGATTTTGCTTAGTTTCAGTCACCAAAACATCACCGTTGGGAGTTAAAGCTAACCACCGGGGAGCATCCAAACCATCAGCAAAAACGTTGACCACAAAGCCTGGAGGGACACGCAGAGTCGGGTTCTCTGGAATTGGTACGACCTCAGGTGACTTTGAGGCGCTATCAGTAGCGTAGGGCTTTGGTAAATCAGCAACGTTAATGCGGATAGGTGCTGGTGAAAATGGTTCTGTACGAATACCATTTTTCACTTGTGTAGAACTCTGTGCCAGTTGAGCAGAAGGTGAAGATTCGGATGTTGGTTCTTCTTGGGAAGCACGAGTCTGGTTACAGGCTGCTGCTGTAGTCAGTAGCAGAAAAAACAGCAACCAACGCAGAGGTTTCATGGTAAACATTTCAACAATGATGCACGGCTCCTTAAACTTAGATCAAATGTTCTAAAACTCTCACCATTCCAAAGTGCGATTTTACCACTCATCAGTTAAATGAACACTGCTGTAATCAGGGTATAATAAGAGTTTTAGCCTCTTGATATCCATTTGCCGACAGTATCAGAAGATAATCGAGTAACATCCAAATTTAGGAGTTGCGGTATGAGGCACAACGCAGACGACACAGCCAATAAACACTCTAGTTCAGGTGCGAACAAACTCAAGGAGAAAACTTCTCGAAATCAAGTTTTTACGGCTCCATTACCAGACCCGATTACAAAAAATATTGAAGCGATTAGTTTACTTCATACTCAGGAAGTTCGAGACATTCCCACCTACCGGAGGACTGGCGCAATTTGATGTAGTGATTGCCAACCCGCCCTTTTCCTTAGAACAATGGGGACGAGAGATTTGGGAAACTGACCCGTGGGGACGGGCGTTTGCTGGTCTGCCAACCGATAAAAGCGGTGATTTCGCCTGGGTACAGCATATGATCCAATCAATGGCAGAACCCCACGGACGGATGGGTGTTGTGTTGCCGCAAGGGGCATTGTTCCGGGGTGGGGTGGAAGGACAAATCCGGCGTACTCTGCTGGAAATGGATGTTGTAGAAGCTGTGATTGGGTTAGCACCTAACTTGTTTTATGGCACGGGGCTGGCTGCTTGTATACTGGTGTTGCGTCGGCGTAAACCTAAAGCACGGGTGGGTAAGGTCTTAATTGCCGATGCTTCATCTCTGTTCCGCAAAAGTCGCGCCCAAAACTTCTTGGAACCAGAACACGCTGCTGATATTCTCAAATGGTATCAGGATTTAATTGATGTTGAAGACCGTGCGCGTGTGGTGACAACCAAAGAAATTGAGAAGGAAGGCTGGACGCTGAATATATCGCGCTATGTTTTACCGCCAATTGGGGCAGATATTCCACCATTGGAGGAAGCAGTTGCTGCCTTTAAGGATGCCCTGACACAATGCCGCGACGCTGAGGAACAGTTGCGCCAGGTGATGTTGGAAGGGGGATGGCTGGAATGAGCAAACATATCACCCAACAAGCCCTAGAAAGTTACCTTTGGGGTGCAGCCACCATCCTGCGCGGACTTGTCGATGCCGGAGACTATAAGCAATTTGTTTTTCCGCTGTTGTTTTACAAGCGCCTGTCCGATGTTTGGGATGAGGATTTTACGCAGGCGTTAGAAGAAACGGGTGATGCAAATTATGCCATTGAAACCGCCAATGACCGTTTTATTATCCCCGATGGCGCTCACTGGAAGGATATTCGTATTGTTGCCAAGGACGTAGGGCGTGCTTTGCAGGATGCCATGCGGAAAATTGAAGCCGCTAACCCCGGTCGGTTAGATGGGATTTTTGGGGATGCGCCGTGGACAAATAAAGAACGCCTACCCGATTACACGCTGAAAAACCTGCTAGAGCATTTTTCCAGTGTGGTATTATCGCTGGCGAACGTCCCCGAAGATGAGTTAGGCAATGCCTACGAGTATCTGATTAACCAATTTGCTGATGACAGCGGGCATACCGCCCAAGAATTTTACACCAACCGCACTGTGGTACATTTTATGGTACAGATGCTTGCACCGGAACCAGGCGAAAGCATTTATGACCCCACCTGCGGTACGGGAGGAATGTTAATTTCCGCACTGGCGGAAGTTAAGCGCAAGGGGGGTGAATATCGTACCCTGAAGCTGTATGGGCAGGAACGCAACCACATGACCGCCTCCATTGCCCGGATGAACTTGGTGCTGCATGGTGTGGATGATTACCAAGTTATGCGGGGGGATACACTCGAACGTCCTGCTTTTACTGAAAGCGATCGCCTACGAACGTTTGATGTAGTCCTGGCAAATCCGCCCTACTCCATCAAACAGTGGAATCGCGAAGCGTTTCAAACTGACCAGTGGGGGCGTAACTTTTTGGGTACACCGCCTCAAGGACGCGCTGATTATGCCTTTTTCCAGCATATTTTAAAAAGCCTCAACCCCAAAAGCGGACGCTGTGCGATTCTTTTCCCGCATGGTGTGCTGTTTCGCAAGGAAGAAGCCCAAATGCGGCAAAAGCTGGTGGAAGCAGATTTGGTAGAATGCGTGCTGGGGCTGGGGGCAAACCTGTTTTACAACTCACCAATGGAAGCGTGTATTGTTATTTGTCGTACCAGCAAACCCCGCGATCACCAAAGGAAAGTGCTGTTTATTGATGCCATTCACGAAGTCGCCCGCGTACAGGCACAGAGTTTCCTCAAGTCGGAACACCAGACACGCATCCTCAATGCTTACCAGCACTATAGCGATGAACCTGGTTTTGCCACAGTTGCAACTTTAAAAGAAGTCGCTGCTCAGGACTATAGCTTGTCAATACCGTTGTATGTCCGGCGGGCAACACCCATCAAGCAAACACAGGAAAACAAAACCCTTGCCCAGGTTTGGGATGATTGGGAGCAGTCTGGCAGGGATTTCTGGCAACAGATGGACAGCGTGGTGGATATGCTTGACGGTCTTGTTTTGAGGGAGGGTAGCAGCGATGAGTGAGCGATCGCTTAAGCCTGGGTGGCAAGTTTGGCGGTTTGACCAGATAGCAACTAATGTCAATGAACGCATCGACAATCCAAGTGAGGCTGATGTTGAGTATTACGTTGGGTTAGAACACCTTGATCCAGATTCGCTAAAAATCCGGCGATGGGGTACGCCGTCTGACGTGGAAGCAACAAAGCTGTGCTTCCGCAAAGGGGATATTATTTTTGGTCGCCGTCGCGTTTATCAGCGTAAAGTTGCGGTTGCTGATTTTGACGGTATTTGTTCGGCACACGCTTTAGTCCTGCGTGCAAAACCAGCCGTTGTTGACCCAGGTTTTCTACCTTTCTTTATGCAGAGTGACTTGTTTATGGAACGTGCCAAAGCAATTTCTGTAGGGTCTTTGTCACCAACCATCAACTGGAAAACCCTTGCAAAGGAAGAGTTCTCCCTCCCGTCACTGGAGGAGCAGAGGAGGATAGCGCAGGTTCTTTCTGAAAGCGAAATAGTACTTGATAAATTCCAACAAGCTCTTGTCGCAACAGATAACCTCTTTAATTCTTTGACCTATGAAGAAATCCGAGGTGTTAAAGAAGGTTCTGTTTCTTACCACACTCAAGTCGGCTCAGTAACAAAAAATAGACCAATTGTTCCAATTGGTGAGGTGATCACTAAAACTCAATACGGTTTATCAAATGCACCAGTAGAAAAAGGAAAGTATCCCATTATACGAATGATGAATCTGTCCGAAGGTGAGGTTATCGAGAATGATATTCGATACGTTGATTTAGATAAATCAACTTTTGATATGTATCGCCTGGAAGATGGTGACATCCTTTTTAACAGAACAAACTCTTACGAGCTTGTAGGAAGAACAGGAATGTATACGTTAAAAGGCGAACATGTTTTTGCTTCTTACCTAATAAGAATTTGTGCTAACCAAGAAAGGATTATTCCTGAATATCTTACAGAGTTCTTGAACTGCCCACTTGGTCGTCGTCAGGTTGTTTCTTTTGCTACAAAAGGAGTCAGTCAAGCAAATGTCAATGCATCTAACTTATGTAATATTTTAATCCCATTGCCTTCATTGAGTGAGCAAAGGAACATCATTATCAGGGTTGGAGCAATCAGATCAGCAAGAACAAACCTTGAAGCTCAAATTTCAAGGGCTTTAGCACTAAAGAAAAACTTATTAAACTCAATTGTTTACTAGGAGAGTTTAATGTTCAACGAAGCCAACACCGTCGAAGCCTTGGTACGTGACCTCCTCTGTGGGAGGATCACAGCAACCGCACCCCCAGATCCTGGCTTATCCCGTAATGGTAACAAACTTAAAGGTGTTGGCTGGCACTTCCTACCCACCCAAGACATCCCCCGCCAGCCGCAAGATGTCTTCGTTGAATCTTTCCTCCGCGATGCCCTCATCCGCCTTAACCCAGAAATCGCTGCCAACCCCAACCGCGCTGAAGAAGTGTTGTACCGCCTGCGGGCGATTGTGCTGTCTGTACGTAGCGATGGGATTATCAAGGCAAACGAGGAATTTACCGCTTGGTTGCGTGGCGATCGCTCGATGCCGTTTGGCGAAAACCACGAACACACCACGGTACGCCTGATCGATCCCATAAACCTTGATAACAACCAATACATAGTTACTACCCAGTACACCTTCCGTGCTGGTCCTGCTGAACGCCGTGCCGATTTAGTGTTGCTGGTGAATGGCTTGCCTTTGGTGCTGATTGAAGCCAAAACCCCTGTGCGGAAAGCGGTAAGCTGGATTGATGGGGCATTGCAGGTACATGACGATTACGAGAAAAACGTCCCAGAACTGTTTGCCTGCAACGTGTTTAGCGTCGCCACAGAAGGCAAAGAACTGCGCTATGGTTCTATCAGAATGCCCGTTGAGTTATGGGGCGTGTGGCGGTTGGATGATAACGCACCTCCATCAAGCCTTGCCTCCCTCAAGCACACAATTACCTCCCTGCTACGCCCCTGGGTGATTCTGGATATTCTGAACCACTTCACCTTATTCGCTACGGACAAGAAAAAGCGCCGTTTAAAAATCGTTTGTCGTTATCAACAGTATGAAGCCGTCAACCGCATCGTTGACCGCGTAGTGGCTGGCAGACCCAAGAAAGGGTTAATCTGGCACTTCCAAGGGTCAGGAAAATCCCTGCTGATGGTGTTCGCCGCGCAAAAGATGAGGCTACAATCGCAACTGCGTAATCCTACGGTGTTGATTGTCGTAGACCGTATTGACCTTGATACCCAAATCAGCGCTACGTTTCACGCCTCAGATATTCCCAACCTAGTGAAAGCAGAAACCCGTGCGGAATTGGAACGGTTGCTGAAGCAGGATACCCGCAAAATCATCATCACCACAATTTTCAGGTTTGGCGAAGCGGATGGTGTCCTTAATAACCGGGATAACATCATCGTGCTGGTAGACGAAGCCCATCGCACCCAGGAAGGCGATCTGGGTATCAAAATGCGTGCTGCTTTACCAAATGCTTTCCTGTTTGGCTTTACCGGAACACCTATTAATCGCAGCGATCGCAACACCTTTTACGCCTTTGGGGCAGAAGAAGACGAACGCGGTTACATGAGTCGGTACGGCTTTGAGGAGTCCATCCGCGACGGGGCAACACTGCCACTGCATTTTGAGCCGCGTTTGGTGGAACTGCATATTGATAAAGATGCCATCGACCAAGCCTATGCCGAGTTAACAGGGGGCTTGTCCGACTTAGACAGGGAAAACCTTGCCAAAGCAGCCTCCAGAATGGCAGTGCTGGTTAAAGTACCCGACCGCATTGCTAACATCTGTGCTGACATTGCCCAGCACTATCAGGAAAAAGTCGCCCCCAATGGCTTTAAGGGGATGGTTGTCACCTATAACCAGGAATGCTGTCTGCTGTACAAAGCTGAGTTGGACAAACACCTGCCCAGCGAAGCCAGCGAAATTGTTATTTCCGCCACGGGCAAAGATGAACGCTTTAAACCCTATAATCGCACCCGTGACCAAGAAGAAAAATTACTAGACAGGTTCCGCGACTCCAACGATCCGATGAAATTATTGGTAGTCACAGCCAAGCTACTGACCGGGTTTGATGCGCCTATCCTGCAAGCGATGTATTTGGATAAGCCCCTGAAAGCGCATACCCTCCTGCAAGCGATTTGCCGCACCAACCGCACCTACGGCGATAAGAAAACCCACGGATTGGTAGTAGATTACCTGGGTGTGTTTGATGATGTTGCACAAGCGCTGGAATTTGATGAACAAGGCTTCCAGCAAGTAGTATCGGGTATTGCCAAACTGAAAGACCAACTTCCTGGTGCAATACAAAAATGCCTCGTCTACTTCCCAGGAGTAGACCGCACTTTGACGGGATATGAAGGACTTATCGCTGCCCAAGATTGTCTGCCAAACAACGATGTCCGCGATACCTTTGCCGCTGATTACAGCTACCTTGCTGATTTGTGGGAAGCACTATCACCCGACCCCATCTTGCAACAGCACGAAGCAGATTACAGGTGGCTGTCTCAAGTGTATGTGTCCGTACAACCAACAACGGGTATGGGCAAACTCATTTGGCACGCCCTAGGGGCAAAAACCATCGAACTGATCCACCAAAACGTCCATGTGGAAGCGGTGCGTGATGACCTTGAGGAAATTGTGCTGGATGCCGAACTGTTAGAAGTTGTCCTTAATTCCCCCGATCCGCGCAAAAAATCCAAGGAAATTGAAATTAAAATCGCCCGTCGCCTTCACAAGCATATCGGTAATCAGCGCTTCCTGGCATTATCAGAGCGCTTGGAAGCCCTGAAAGAACGGCACGAGCAAGGGCAAATCTACAGCGTTACCTTTCTCAAGGAACTGCTCGACCTGGCAAGGGATTTAGTTCAAGCAGAGAAAGACACACCCGTTGAGGAAGACGAAGACAGGGGTAAGGCAGCGCTGACCGAATTGTTTATGGAAGTCCGCAACGACCAAACCCCGAAAATGGTTGAGCGGATTGTCAATGATATTGATGAAATCGTGCGTTTGGTCAGGTTTCCAGGATGGCAACAAACTAGCGCTGGGGAACGGGAAGTCAAGCAGGCATTGCGTAAAACCCTGTTGAAATATACGCTGCATCAGGATAAGGAGTTGTTTGGGAAAGCTTACGAGTATATAAAACAGTATTACTAAATCGGTAGAGGAAGAGAAATAAGTGCGATCGCTTTCCAGTAGCCATGCGATATTACTAAATCGGTAGAGGAAGAGAAATAAGTGCGATCGCTTTCCAGTAGTCATGCGATATAATTAATAACTAATTTTGTAGTTTAATCTGTACACCCACAGCTTCTAAAATTTTCAAAAATGCTGCTTTTTGGAAGATATATTTATCTGTCTAATTAACAATTATTGATTACTATTTCAAAAACTATTTAAGTAAAGCAGAATAAATAGTTTTATAGAGATTGAAGTCTTTAAAGTCATGCTTTACACCTCTTATTTATAAGTATTTTTACGGTTTCTAGTTATTTTGAATTTTTGAATTAACAAAATGGACACAGGTTATTTAGAATCATTGCTTTCAGGGTTAACATCCTTACCCCACGAAACAGAATGGGTTGAATTCAAAGTAAATAACAGTAGTCCAGATGATATAGGCGAATACTTGTCAGCGTTATCAAATTCAGCTACTTTGCACGGCAAAAATACTGCTTATTTAGTTTGGGGTGTAAACAACGATAACCATGAAATCATCGGTACTACTTTTAAGCCTCGATTAAAAAAAATTGGAAATCAAGAATTAGAAAATTGGTTAGCAACACAATTATCCCCTCGAATCAATTTTAAAATACATGAATTTCCTTATGAAGGTAAAGATATAGTAATTTTTGAAATACCCAAAGCGACTCACGTTCCTGTGGGTTTTAGAGGAACTGAATATATTCGTGTAGGAAGTTGCAAACAAAAACTTAGAGATTTTCTTGAAAAAGAACGAAAACTATGGGTTTTATTTTCTCTTGAACCATTTGAAAAAGGAATTGCTTCAGAACATGTAACGGCAGATGAAGTAATAAAAAATATAAATTATCCAGCCTATTTTGATTTAACCAAACAATCTTTACCTAATAATAGAGATGGCATCATAAATCGGCTAGTTTCAGAAAAGCTTATTGTCAAAAGAATCGATAATAAATTTGATATAACAAATTTAGGTGTTATCCTCTTCGCTAAAGACTTGCAAGTTTTTGAGCGTTTGTCACGTAAAGCAATCCGGGTTGTAATTTACAAAGGGAAAAATCGGATTGAAACCCAGCAAGAGCTAACTGGCTTTAAAGGCTATGCTATTGATTATGAAGAAATAGTGGAGTTTATTAATGACCAATTACCTAAAAATGAACGCATTGGTAAAGCTTTTCGTCAAGAACAGCGAATGTACCCAGAAATTGCTATTCGAGAATTAGTTGCAAACGCAATTATTCACCAAGATTTTAATATAACTGGAACTGGACCAATAATTGAAATTTTCTCTGATAGGATTGAGATTACCAATCCAGGAGTCCCGCTTATCGATACAATGCGGTTTATTGACGAACCACCTCGTTCTCGTAACGAAGACTTAGCTGCTTTCATGCGTCGTATAAATATTTGCGAAGAGCGGGGAAGCGGTATTGACAAAGTTATCAATGCGGTAGAACTTTTTCAGTTACCAGCCCCAGAATTTAGGGTGACGAATAATCACACACAAGTAACTCTTTTTGCTTACAAAAAATTGACTGATATGGATAAAGCAGATAGAGTTCGAGCTTGTTACCAACATGCTTGCTTACGCCATGTCTCAAATGACCACATGACAAACTCATCATTACGAGAGCGCTTCTCCATAAAAGACGAAAATTATTCAATGGCTTCCCGTATTATTTCCGATACAATCAATGAAGGCTTGATCAAACCCTACGATCCAGACAATACATCTAGAAAACACGCCAAGTATGTACCATTTTGGGCGTGAATCCCCTAACCGCTAAATATGTATAATTCTTATGTGACTGTCATGTGACTGAGAAGGCTGATCGGCATTAGATTTCAAAATGCAAAAGACTTGAAAACCATGCCTGAAGGCAGTTTGCGCTGCTACCTTACTTGTGATTCTTATGTGACTGTTATGTTTATACTTGGCTTTAGTAAGAGCCAAAAGCCGTATTTTGTTACTACGGCTTTATTAAAGGAACGGCGATCGCTATTCTTCAAGCAGGCTTTAATAATACTTTTGAGACTTCGCCATTTGGGCAAAAGGTGTAAAACATCGCGGACAATGCCCCTCCACCCATAAAGCTGGTATAGGAAAAGGCTTTCCACAAACAGGGCATTTTGATAGCAAGCGTAACTTGTGGCGATAGCATCCTACAGTGACTTTAAATTGCCACTCGATTTTATGACAAGGCGACTCTGCATAACAGTCTCCACATAACCTAATGGGACTGTGCTTCATTCCTACACTAGGTGGAGGTAGCATTTCTCGTAATCTATCAGCATCAACTTCCACTACAGCTGCCAACGCTTCCAATTCTTGACGAGCCGGGAAGGGATTGAAATAAAACTTTTCCCAACGCGCCAACTTTGCCCCAAGTCCTGCAACATCACCTAATCCACTAGGGGCAGAAAATTTATTCCCTTTTGCGCGTCGAAATCTACCTAAAAAATGGCTGATACTTTCTCCCTCATAAGGCTCGACTCTGGTTAGCCAAAGTTGTCTTTTTTCATCTACATTTTCTTCCATATCACAATTTAGATGCTGCAATGACTTCTTTCAATACATCCTTATCAACCTTTTTATGCCCCCTCAGTAATGAGCGAATTGCTGCTTTGCGAAGAATCATATCAAGCCTACCAATTAATTTCTTAGTCGCTTGCTTTAAAAGCTTGAGGTTATCTCCACTTGCCAATTTCGATTCTTCCGGTAATCTGAGAACATCTCGTTCCCAAATCTGAATCATTTGTTTAAATTGTGCATCCTCTAATCTGTCTAACTCAAACTGT
Organism: Brasilonema angustatum; assembly: GCF_059505445.1. Classification (NCBI taxonomy): domain Bacteria; kingdom Bacillati; phylum Cyanobacteriota; class Cyanophyceae; order Nostocales; family Scytonemataceae; genus Brasilonema; species Brasilonema angustatum. Next base: position 106,684 of record NZ_JCACKO010000145.1, read on the forward strand.
TCTAGAAAGCGATTAATAACTTGCTCATCTCGTTTAACTATTGCCAGAAGACGACTTGTAGTACCAACAAGCAAAACAGAAATTCTCAAATTATCATCATCATATATATGCCGTACATCTGAGAATGTCTCGAACTTTAGGTGATTAGCCTCATCAATAATCAGCATCTCAACTTGATGTATGGCGAGACTATCTAGCGTTCGTTCTCGTAAGTCGGAAATAGTTCCGTTTGAGGGTTTATTTAACGCTTTGAGGATTTTAATAAAAAAATCTCTGGAACCACAATTTTTGGGAATTTGAATGTAAACTACAGGCTTCAATCGCTGTCCCTTCGCCTGTCGTGACTTGTTGTAACGATGTGCAAAAGCTTTACAAGTGACTGTTTTTCCACAACGTGAATCTCCTACCAATAGACCAGTCATCCTAGAGATAACTAACTCATACATCCAAGCGTGACAATATTTCACTTGATCTAGTTCTAAGTAAGGTTCACGACTTAAACGTTCAATTTCAGCTTGTACTTCTGGTGTGGGTTCTTCAATAACGCCAAATTGCTTGGCAAGCGAGATTGCATTTGTTGTCATGTTCTATACCTAATCTTCTTCATAGAATTCATCCATGTAGCGAACTTCGTATTTTGGTAGCTCTGCTTCTGGTTCACTCTCTACCGCGATTTCTTTTGGTTCAGGGACAGTAAATTTCTTAGCCACCGACTCTACAGGATTAACTTGCTCATTTGCTGCTTCTCGGCGCTGCTTGCGATTTTGTTTTACTATTTGCTCTACAAAAGCTTGACGGTCGAGCATTGCCTCTAAAATCGAGTCATTATTGATTTCTTGGCTTGCTTCTTTTTTTCGCTTATTAATAGCCTTTAGTTCTCGTAAAGATAGGCGTTCAGTTTCAAAACCTTGAGCATGACCATAATCAAGAAACTCTTCTGTTCCGTCTGCATTAATTTTATATACAAAAAGCGTAGTTACATCGACAGGATCGTATCGAAATGCCACAATTTCTCCGTCTCGACCTCTCAAATGCTCTGCTCGATAGGTCAAGTTTTCAAATTGAATACAGCCGTACTTTTGGACTTTGCGGCGTTCTCGCTTCATTAAACAAATCGCTAAATCCAATTCATCATAAAGATATGGGTCTGCCATCAATCCCGCTTCCCATCGTCCAATCCGAGATTGGTCTTTCATCCTGGCATCGGTATGCTGATTATATTCGCCAACAATGTAACGTACTATAACCTTCTCTAAATCCTTGAGAGTCAGGCAAGCATCTTTATCAACATTTTCTGGTCGTTTTTGAACGTTTGAACCCGTATATCCAGGTAAGAGATTTAATACTTGCTCGTTAAGCGTTTTAAAAAAACGTTCAACAATTCCACCATCTGATGGTCGTCTTCTGAGAGCGCAATTAAAACCTATTTGCACTGCAACCTGTTGTGTGGTGTGGATGGAAGTAAAATCTTTTCCACCATCTGTGTAGAAGTAATTGGGCTTTCCGTAAGTTCGCCACTCGTTACGCAATTGATACTCAGAACTATAAGATTTCGGAAGAATCGCATGACGTAGAGCTAAGGCATCAATTTGGGAACTAGGATGATCAAATCCCAAATAAAACCCCACTAAGCAGCGGGAGTAGGAATCGATAACAATCGTTAGCCAAGGACGATCTAAAACTCCATACTCGTCTACAAGCCTCACATCCAAACGAGTATGGTCACATTGCCAAACATCATTACTGCACTCTACCTCCAGTTCTCGCCCATCACGGGTCATATGCGTTAGTCGTTCCCCTAACATACCTGGGCTTCGTGCTTTTAGCTTTCTCTGCTTCTGTTCGATATATTCATCGAGAATTCGATAGATTGACTGATGACTGGGGTATTCTCCTTTGTTCAGGTTAAGTTGCTTGGCTCTGCCTTTGACCCTAAGAAACACTTGATGTCGGGTCATCCGCTTGCTACCCTCATTGCCTTGCTTAAAAGTATCAATAATAAAATCAATCCATTCCTGGTCAAGACGATACTTTCCTTTATCTGATCGCGTAGTCGCTAGCCCAACCAATCTTTCTTCTCGCCATTTCTTCAGTAAGCGCTCTACCTGCCGAATTGACACACCTAGCTTTTCAGCAGCTTCTTTCTTTCTAATCGCATAGGTTTTGCGATCGCATGGCTCGGTCAAACTTTGAATGACCTCCATCCGCAAATTAACTTCGTCTGTGAGCAATTCGTTAGATGGAAGCTTGTGGCTGTTTATCAACTTACCCTTAGACCCGATTTGAGGATGCTCATCGTCCGTATCCATGACAAGAGAATTTTGTGAATCCTGAGACATTTTTCACCTCACAGCAATAAGTGGAGGATTTCTCGCTCTTAATAAAACTAATGTACTATCAAACGTCTCACTTTACGACATTTAATTTATGAAAAATAATTAAGTGTATTTTCCGCTTATCCAAATAAGCGACGTTTAATTAGTGAAAAAATAGTGTTAACGACTTATAATATGTTAAATTATAAAAGAGTAGCCAAAATCACCTTAAAAATAAAACCCTTGCATGGTAAGGGTTTTATGAATAAAAAAACGACATTAATTTGTGAAATAGCGACATTTAATTTGTGAATGTACATGAACGGGTAGTGTGCACCTTGGACGCTCATACCAAGTTGCGGCGAAATCATCTCACCAAGTGCCCCCTTGGCATGCCTTGGAGAAAAGTGCCCGTGAGGGCAGGGTAAGGTGACAAGTATGAATGCAACACACGTATCAGTATCTCAAAGTTTGACGGTAAAAAGGAACTCCTCGTTCCGCCCAACGGGAAAGTTAAATCCCAAGATGCGGAAAACGTCGGTGCAGGACTGGACTCACCAGTTGCTTCCACCGACGTTTCCCTCAAAACAGTACTAGTCTCACTTCGCTCTACTGAGAATGACAAAATGACACTTTTGAGACAGACATCCTCTTAGTATTCCCCCAATAAGCTAAACTAAGACTCTGCACGAAAAAAAGCTCTAGCGACATTACAGTCTTGTTGAATTTGTGTTTTTAGGGCTTCTAGAGAAGAAAATTTTTGTTCTGGTCGCAAAAATCTTTCTAGTTGCACCATCAGCTTTTTGCCATACAAATCACCAGACCAATCTAACAGATGGATTTCCACAGATTGATACGTACCATTTACCGTTGGGCGATGACCTATATTCATCACACCTAAGTAAATATTCTCTGGATTGTCTGATGTTTCATCGTAGACGATAACACGAACAGCATAGACACCGTGGCAGGGCAAAAACTTGTCTTTCGGTAATTGTAGGTTGGCTGTGGGAAAGCCAATAGTTCTGCCCAGTTGTTGACCTTTAATGACAGTACCGATAAGAGTGTATGCACGTCCTAACAGTTGATTTGCGCTTTGAAGATCGCCGATGAGTAAAAGTTGCCGGATGAGTGAAGTGCTAATGCGAGTTTCCTCGGCCCAAGCAACACTGACACCACCCCTGTCTGTAGATCCATGACTTGCAGAGGTTTCTAGAGGAACGATACAAACAGGAATGCCGTACTGGGCGGCGATCAATTTCAAATCTAGCGCTGTACCACTGCGGTTGGAACCAAAGCAAAAATCTTGCCCAACGCTAATTTGGGCAGCTTGCAGTTGTTTCACCAGAATCTTTTCTACAAACTGTTCAGCAGATAAGGTAGATAATTCTTTGTCGAAAGGCAGCAGGACGAGTTGTTCTACTCCCAGCAATTGTAACTGATGAATTTTTTCATCCAGTGGTGTTAACCAAGTACGAGGTTGCCCAGTAAAAAATTCTTGTGGATGAGGATTAAAGGTGACAACCGTCGAGTAAACGTGTGGAGTTTGAGAGGACGCAAACAGCGTTTCGGCAAAGTTCCCTACGTTTTCTGCCCTCTTGAAGGGCGGCAATATCGGTTGAATAACCTTCTGATGACCAAGGTGTACGCCGTCAAACTTGCCAAGAGCAACAAAAGTTGGAGTTCGAGCCAATTCGGTTGAAGAAGTTACCCACACAGAACACCCATTTTGAGACAAATTTAGCACGTCGATTTTGGGATTTGAGGTTATATTAAGCTGTCAGCTAATACAGTTCTTAGAACCAAAGCCCTATGCCTTCCCGTAGGGTGGGGACGCTTGTGCAACTGTTCGTTGACACCTCCTCCGGCGAAAAGCTCCTCATTGTTCTGCACGAGTTGTGTGCTAGCGACTGATTGCTGAAAGCTCCTTATCACCAATCTAATCCAAAATTTAAAGTTGCTCCGACTGCAATCTGTAAGTCGAAAATTTCCTAATGGGAAAAGATTCTGATAAAGGGACTGGTACGGGAACTTGAACTACCATTCCTTCACGTGCCATGATAGCATTAGGAAATTTTTGTGCTGCTTCTTGTCCGACACGATCCAAAAACTCATCGTCATGGGATGGGTCGTGATGAAAAATGACCAGAGTTTTGACATTAGAGGATCTGGCGATCTTCACAGCTTCTTGCCATGTAGAATGTCCCCAACCAATTTTAGGCTGAATTGGGGAATTATACTCTTCATCAGTGTAGGTGCAATCGTAAATCAGAATGTCAGCGTTACGAGCTAAGCGCAGGGCGTTTTCATCTAGTCTGTCAGAATAATGTTCCGTATCAGTAATATAAGCTACAGCGCCACCACGCCAGTTGACTCTGTACCCGACCGCTTCTCCCGGATGGTTGAGTGGAGCTGTTTCTATGATAATGTCATGAATGTGAATCGGTCGCCCGGATATAACGTCGTAGAAATCTAAATTTGCCTGCATAATCTGCAAGGGAACAGGAAAATTTGGGTGCAGCATTTGATCATTAAGACGCTGTTCTATGGTTGAACCATCGGGGGCGATCGCACCGTAAATATGAAAAGTATTTCCCTTGACAAATCCTGGGGAAAAGAAAGGGAAACCTTGCATATGATCCCAGTGCGAGTGGGTGAAAAAAACGTGTGCCTCTATCGGCATATTAGGCAACAAAGATTGCCCTAAAACGTGCAGTCCTGTGCCTCCATCAAAAATTAAACGTCTGCCACCCACTTGCATCTCTACACAAGGGGTATTACCGCCATAACGAACGGTGTGTGGTCCCGGACAGGGGATACTGCCACGAACCCCCCAAAAATGCACGCTAAATTGATTCTCTATCCTAGACATGGGTGTTGCTTGCTGGACCCAGCGGGCACTCAATACAAAAAATTGTTACTTATTTTGTTAAGTTTATTCTGTTTCACGACTTTTAGTAGTAGTGGTATTTATTGGTAAAACAGCATACCTTGTTTCAGGTTACTTTTGTCTTTACTTATGAAAAACTTCAAGGCAGCAGTTTTGGAGTGCAAACGTTTGCGTATAACTTACTTTCAATGACACTCCGACTTTATAACCGATATTTTGCTCTCATGGATTTATCCATATACTTGCCTTGATAAAGAAAAGACTTTACGGAAACTTAAAATTCCACTGAGATAATTGATTCAATCCATTTGCATAAGTAAGGTTGTATTGTAATGGAGTCATACTGATGTAGTTTTTACGGATCATATGCACATCTATAGGTATATTTTCAGGAAGATTTAAACCTACTGGAGGTTCCACATCTTCTACAACTTCTCCCGTCAACCAATAGTAAGTTTTCCCACGCGGATCTAATCGTTTATCAAATACATCGATGTAACGCCGCACTCCCTGGCGCGTGACACTAACTCCTGCAATTTCTTCCCATTTAACAGCGGGGATATTGATGTTAAGTAACATCAACCCTGGTAGAGGGTTTTGCGCCAGTTGTCCTACAAAGATTTTGGCAAAGTCAGCAGCTGGTTGAAAGTCCTTATTTGTGTGACTGGTAAGACTGAGCGCCACACTGGAAATGCCTTCAATCAAACCTTCCATTGCTGCAGAGACAGTACCAGAGTAGAGAATTTCGGTTCCTAAATTAGCACCCTGATTAATGCCAGATAGAACTAAATCTGGTGGAGAATCTAACAAAGCCCACAGCGCCAATTTAACACAGTCTGAGGGAGTGCCATCACAAGCCCAAGCTTTGACAGCAGGATGAAAAATCGACTCAACCATTTCAGCGCGAATTGGTTGATGCATTGTTAATCCATGCCCAGTTGCGGAACGCTCTCGATCCGGGCAAACTACATTGATATCATGACCTGCTTGCGCTAAAGTGTTTGCTAGAGTACGAATACCTAGAGCAGAAATACCATCATCGTTGCTAATCAGTATTTTCATAATTAAGAATTTTCAAAAACTTTTTCCACATTCCAAAAAACCTACCCTTGAAAGCGGGAAGCCCTCCGGGGATGACCTGAGCCCTGCGGGCAGGACGGCCCCATACCGAACGGTCACGCTGCGATAGCCGAATGGCCTGGCGGAGCGCCGCCATAGGGAGCCAGCAGATGCCGTGAGAGCGGAAAGCCGTCATTCACACTGTGGTCTCACCGCAACGCACTGGCTCACGCCACATGCCTCAACGCGCTTAACCCGCGCACGGTGAGACAGCGCGAATGACGGCTCTCCCGACCTAGGCGACTGCGGAGGGAGACCCTACCAAGAGCGCTGGACTCACCACCGTAAGGCGTGGCCGTTCCCACTAGGGCAGTGGCTCCCCTTATACCCTTACATTCTGCCCTATGGCACAAAGTGCCATAGGGCATTGACCTCACTCCCCATTTTCTCTGGGATGCCTTTTTGAGGGTAACCCGTCCAAGGAGCTTATACGCTAACTTACTCAGCATTTGTCAAAATAGATGACGGTGGCCACTCTAAATCTAAAGGATGAAGAATGAAATATTCCGTACTTCATTCATAGTTTATACAATCCTATAAGAAGTCGTCCGCAAGGTGTTACCTAGTTCATAGTTCATATTCCAGGTAACCGGTTTTTGCAGCCGAATTCAATTGTTGCAAGATATGGGGATAACTACCCAATTGAGCATCTGGGAAGAGTGCACAATGATAGACGAAGATAAACAGCAAAACAACACAAACCAGCAATCAGGTGAAGAAAGCGAGGAAAAGCAAGCAATGACAAGCGACTCTACAGCCGACATCAATCCCAACGTAACCCAAAGCGAGACTGAGCCAGTGGCAAGGCAAATCAACGTCTCTGAAGATACAGCAACACAGAGTCAAGACAATAGCGTTGCTGCAAAAGTTGAGGGCGCAAGTACTGACTTTACAGCCAAAGAAGCTGCACTTCATCAACAAATTGAGTCTCTAAAAGCGCAGCTAGAAGAGCGCAGCACTCAATATATGCGGATTGTGGCTGATTTTGAGAATTACCGCAAACGGAATCAAAAAGAGAAAGAAGATTTGGAGCAGCAGATAAAACGGAACACGATTACTGAATTACTACCAATCGTTGATAATTTTGAACGAGCAAGAGCGCAAATTAAACCCCAAAATGATGGGGAGATGACGATTCACAAAAGTTACCAAGGTGTTTACAAGTTATTAGTAGATTCCTTAAAGCGCTTGGGTGTCTCACCAATGCGTCCAGAAACTCAACCATTCGATCCCAACTTGCACGAAGCAGTATTGCGGGAACCTACGGATGAATATCCTGAAGGAACAGTGTTAGAAGAGTTAGTACGCGGATATTACTTGGGCGATCGCGTGCTGCGCCATGCAATGGTGAAGGTGGCTGCTCCAAAGGAAGATGCACCTTCGAGTGCGGAAAACTCAGTTGAGTCTAGCCAATAGCTAACGTGTATTCGCTCGCCTTACTGATCAAAAGTCCCTGGGAAACTGGGGCGAGCAATCTCACCACACCCGACAGATAGTCACGGAAACATCACGCCCAAAGTTTAGCAATCTTTACCCGGTGTTCGTGTATCGCGAACACCGGGTAAAGATTGCTCAAAACTTCCGGTCAAAATACTGGTGTCAAAAACTGATATTTATGTCAAAAGTTATTGGGATCGATTTAGGCACTACCAACAGTTGTGTCGCGGTTCTCGAAGGTGGTCAACCAATTGTCATTACGAATTCAGAGGGTGAACGAACGACTCCTAGTATTGTAGGATTCGGTAAGGATGGTGAACGCTTGGTCGGTCAACTGGCAAAACGTCAAGCGGTCACGAATGCGGAAAACACTATTCTCAGTATTAAGCGATTTATCGGTCGTCGTTGGGCCGATACTGCAGGTGAACGCTCGCGCGTTTCTTACACTTGTGTCAAAGGTCGAGACGATACTGTTGATGTCCTTCTTCACGGACATCATTACACACCACAAGAAATCTCCGCTATGATCCTGCAAAAACTGAAACAGGATGCGGAAAACTTTTTAGGTGAACCTGTCCAAAAGGCAGTGATCACAGTACCAGCATATTTTACAGATGCTCAAAGACAAGCTACCAAAGACGCTGGTACAATTGCCGGACTAGAAGTTTTGCGGATTATTAATGAACCAACTGCTGCTGCCTTAGCCTTTGGGTTGAATAAGCAAGACCAAGAGCAGCTCATCCTAGTATTTGACTTAGGAGGCGGTACCTTCGATGTTTCCATTCTACAATTGGGGGATGGAGTCTTTGAAGTCAAGGCGACTTGTGGCAACAACCACCTCGGTGGGGATGATTTTGATAACTGTATTGTTCTGTGGATGATCACACGCTTCCAGGAAGAAGAGAAAGTTGACCTTTCTGGGGACAAGATGGCTTTGCAACGTTTGCGGGAAGCAGCGGAAAAAGCAAAAACTGAACTTTCCAGTAGAATCAGCACTTCAATTAATTTGCCTTTTATCACTGCTGATGAAACAGGAGCGAAGCATTTGCAAATGGAACTCACCCGCGCCAAATTTGATGAGTTAACGGCACATTTGGTTGAAGCGACTATCGAACCGATTACTCAGGCGCTCAAAGATGCACAACTCAAACCACAAGACATTGATCAGATGATCTTAGTAGGCGGTTCCACTCGCATTCGAGCTGTTCAAAATGCCTTAAGCAAATTTTTTGATGGCAAAACTCCAGATCGCTCTATCAACCCCGACGAAGCAGTTGCACTAGGAGCAGCTATTCAAGCTGGAGTGCTGGGTGGTGAAGTTGATAATTTGCTTTTGTTAGATGTGACGCCCTTGTCTGTGGGGATTGAAACTTTGGGAGAAGTGTTCACCAAAATCATTGAACGCAACACCACAATTCCAACTACCCAGTCCCAAATTTTTTCCACAGCAGTTGATGGGCAAACTGGAGTGGAAATTCACGTCCTTCAAGGTGAACGGGCAATGGCGCGGGATAACAAGAGTTTGGGCAAATTTCTCCTTCCAGGAATTGCGATCGCTAAGCGTGGTGTACCGCAAATTGAAGTCTCTTTTGAAATTGATGTTAATGGCATCCTCAAAGTTGCAGCACAAGACAAAGCCACTCTTCGAGAACAAAGTATTCTCATTACCAATACAGGTGGCTTAAGTGCCAACGAAGTTGAAAGCATGCGACAACAAGCCGAAATGTTTGCTGAAGATGACAAAAAACGTATGCAACTGGTTGAGTTGAAAAATCAAGCAGATAATCTACTGTATAGTTACGAATCTACCTTAAAGTATAATGGTGATATATTTAACGACCAGATGAAAGCCTTGGTCATTGAAAAAGTCATACAGTTACGAGCAGCAATGGCAGATGAAGCAATCTCTGTAGCTGAATTTCAACAAGACTTGGATAACTTCCAGCAAACTTTGTTTGACATTGGATCCCAAGTGTATAATTCCGTTAATAGCCAAACTAATACAATAGCCGCAGCTTGCGATCATCCATTGACTTTAGAATCAGCAGCACCCTCTAGTGGAACGTCAACACCACCATTTGACTTTGATTTGAAAGATGAGAGCATGATGCAGGTTGGTTACGAGACAATAGACTAGAGAATTGCCAAGAGCTTGGGTTGTGTCCAAAAATGACGGATTCTAGATTCTCACTCCTCTACAATTTGAATCATAGAATCTCTGAAATTGGTTTTAATGGTTGCCCTACATCCCTATATTTCTGTAAGACCCAACCTTGAATGAACGGTTTTCCACACTTTTTAGTGCGGTTAGCTCGTCTGTAAAGTGAGCGGAGTTTTTGCAATCTACGTAGCACAATTGTAAAAGAGACAGCTTCAGGCTATTGCTTTTGTCGTTTACCATGAGGAAAGCACTTGTTGCTGCTGTCAGTAGTGAGTAAAAATTTTTCTGGTCTTAACTTAAGTCTTTGATTTCAAAACTAATTCCAGATTTTTTTGACTCAGTGCTCGACATTCATAACTGTTATGGTGATTTTTGTATAAAGGAAAAGGTAAAATTTTAGTATTAATAAAACTTAACTATTGCCTTCTGCCTTCTTGAACTTCGGAGCGGCGGAACTCGTCGTTAAAAGTTCTCTTTGCATAGCCCGCTTTCTACCTTTTAACTTTCACCTTTGCTCTATGGCTCGCGATTATTATGAAATTCTAGGTGTCTCTCGTGACGCCGACAAAGAAGAAATCAAACATGCTTACCGCCGCCAAGCCCGGAAGTATCACCCAGATGTGAACAAAGAACCGGGAGCGGAAGATCGCTTCAAAGAAATTAACCGTGCTTATGAAGTTCTTTCTGAGCCGGAAACCCGCGCACGTTATGACCGCTTTGGTGAAGCTGGTGTGAATGCTGGGGCTGGTGTAGGCTTCCAAGATATGGGTGACATGGGTGGGTTTGCTGATATCTTTGAAAGCATTTTCTCAGGCTTTGCTGGTAGTGCGGGTGGTACAACCCAAAGACGGCGCAGCGGACCAGTGCGAGGCGATGATCTGCGGCTAGATCTAAAGCTAGACTTTCGGGAAGCAGTCTTTGGCGGTGAAAAGGAAATTCGCATTTCTCATCTAGAAACTTGTGAGATTTGTAGCGGATCTGGTGCTAAACCAGGAACTCGCCCTCGCGCTTGTTCGACTTGTACCGGAACAGGTCAAGTACGTCGTGTCACCAGAACGCCCTTTGGTAGCTTCACCCAAGTTTCGACTTGTCCTACCTGTAATGGTACGGGGATGGTCATTGAAGACAAATGTGATGCTTGCGACGGCAAGGGTGCCAAACAAGTTACGAAGAAACTAAAAATATCCATTCCACCAGGAGTTGACAACGGTACACGCTTGCGGATTTCTGCAGAAGGTGATGCGGGTCAACGCAGTGGTCCTCCTGGAGATTTATACGTGTATCTGTTTATCAATGAGGACGAGGAATTCCATCGGGATGGGATCAATATTCTCTCGGAACTCAAAATTAGCTACCTTCAAGCAATTTTGGGATGTCGCTTGGAGGTCAATACTGTAGATGGACCACAGGAATTGTTGATTCCACCCGGAACTCAGCCAAATACTGTGATGACGCTGGAAAATCGTGGAGTCCCGCGCTTGGGTAATCCCGTCAGTCGTGGTGACCACATGATTACGGTGTTAATTGATATTCCGAATAAGTTGACAACAGAAGAACGTGAACTCTTGGAGAAGCTCGCTAAAATAAAAGGAGATCGCACTGGTAAAGGCGGCCTAGAAGGATTTTTGGGAAATTTCTTTCACCAACGATGAGTGTATCTTCCCTTTCAACTCCTAATGCTCAACTCGATTTGCGTGGCACCCCTTGCCCGATAAATTTTGTACGGACGAAACTCCGTCTGGAGCAAATGAATCCAGGAGAGTTACTAGAAGTCTGGCTAGATTCAGGGGAACCGATAGAGCAGGTTCCTGATAGTTTGACAATGGCAGGATATAAGGTAGAAAAAATTACAGACTGTGTTAGTTATTTCTCCCTACTAGTCCGCCGCCCTGTTACTGTCTCATGAGAGGGGAAGCCTTAGAAGCGACTGATAAGTTACTAGGGACAGTTCTAGCCGTGCAAGCTAATTTTTACCGAGTGCAGTTAGATATAGGGATGAGACAGATGAGTGAGCAAAGTTCTCCTCATCCCCCCATGCTCTTATGCACTCGCAGAACACGGTTGAAAAAAATCGGGCAACAGGTGATGGTGGGCGATCGCGTAGTCGTAGAAGAACCAGATTGGGCTGGTGGACGAGGGGCGATCGCTCAAGTATTACCTCGTGAAAGTGAATTGGATCGTCCAGCGATCGCCAATGTTAACCAAATCTTGCTACTATTTGCTGTTGCAGATCCACCTTTAGAACCTTTCCAACTCAGTCGCTTTTTGGTAAAGGCTGAGTCAACAGATATAGATGTAGTTTTATGCTTAAATAAGAGCGATTTAATCTCAAAAGAACAGCAAGTAGAAATTACTCAGCAGTTGGGAGGTTGGGGCTACCAACCAATATTTATTAGTGTTAATCAAAGTATTCATATTGACCAAGTAGCTAGTAAGCTTAAAGACAAGATAACGGTGATTGCTGGACCTTCTGGAGTTGGTAAGTCCAGCCTGATCAATACACTGATTCCCAATGCTAACTTACGAGTGGGAGAGGTTTCTGGTAAACTGGCACGAGGTCGGCATACCACTCGTCACGTGGAATTATTTGAATTACCAAGTGGTGGTTTATTAGCAGATACTCCCGGTTTTAATCAACCTGACTTTGATTGTGTCCCAGAAGAATTAGTTAGTTATTTCCCAGAAGCAAGACAAAGATTAGCAGTTGATAGCTGTCGTTTTGGTGATTGTCTGCATCGAGACGAACCGGGGTGTATTGTCAGTGGAGATTGGGAACGATATCAACATTACTTAGACTTTTTAGAGGAAGTTATTAAGCGCCAAACTCATCTTAACCAACAAGCAGATCCTGAATCTACTGTCAAGGTAAAAACTAAAAGTAAGGGAAAGACTGAATACGAACCAAAACTGGAAAGTAAAAAATATCGCCGGACTTCACGCAGGACGCAGTTGCAGGAGTTACAGCAGTTATATCAAGATGAAGAATCATAGGGCATGAGCAATTACCATAAGTAAAAACGACAAAAACAATAATACGCTTGCGAACCGCCGGAATTAACCCAGAGCAAATTGCTTAAAGATAAAATTTTCCTATCATAAGAAAAAGAAATCTTCGGTGTGAACTGATATCCATGTTGAAGAGTTGACTCAAAACTGTAACGATCCCCATAAAGTTTTAAAATATTCTTAACATCTACCAAATCCCAACCTTCAATCTAAATAAGTACCACTCCGGAACTATAATTATGGCTATCGGCTACGTTGCGCTCGTACTCCATGCACATCTGCCCTTCGTTCGTCACCCAGAAAGTGATTATGTGCTGGAAGAAGAATGGCTCTATGAAGCCATTACCGAAACTTACATTCCTTTGCTGCGAGTCTTTGAAGGCTTAAAGCAAGACGGTGTTGATTTTAAAATCACGATGAGCATGACACCTCCTCTTGTGTCAATGCTACGCGATCCTGTGTTGCAAGAACGCTACGACGCTCATTTAGCCAAACTTGAAGAACTTATAGAACTGGAATTCGAGCATAATGTCCACAATGGTCATATTCGTTATTTAGCCGAGCATTACGCCAGTGAGTTTAAGGCGATACGAGAAGTTTGGGAACGCTACAACGGGGACTTAGTCACAGCTTTTAAGCAATATCAAGACACTAACAATTTAGAAATCATTACCTGCGGTGCTACCCACGGCTACCTACCACTGATGAAAATGTACCCACAAGCTGTGTGGGGACAAATTAAGGTAGCTTGTGAACACTACGAAGAAAACTTTGGTCGCCCACCCAAAGGTATTTGGCTGCCAGAATGCGCCTACTATGAAGGTGTAGATCGGATGTTAGCCGATGCAGGGTTGCGCTATTTCCTTACCGATGGACATGGTATTCTTTATGCCCGTCCTCGTCCACGATTTGGCACTTATGCCCCAATTTTTACAGAAACTGGTGTTGCTGCCTTTGGTCGAGACCATGAATCTTCTCAGCAGGTGTGGTCTTCTGAGGTCGGCTATCCTGGTGCCGCAGAATACCGAGAATTTTACAAAGACTTGGGCTGGGAAGCAGAATATGACTACATTAAGCCCTACATTATGCCCAATGGTCAGCGAAAAAATACGGGTATTAAGTATCACAAAATTACTGGTCGCGGTTTAGGACTGGCAGATAAGGCACTCTACGATCCGTATTGGGCACGGGAAAAAGCTGCGGAACATGCTGCTAATTTCATGTATAACCGAGAGCAGCAAGTAGGACATCTTCATGCTATGATGAACCGTCCACCAATTATTGTTTCTCCCTACGATGCCGAGTTATATGGACATTGGTGGTATGAAGGTCCTTGGTTTATTGATTACCTGTTCCGTAAGTCATGGTATGACCAAAAAACCTATGAAATGACCCATTTGGCAGATTATCTGCGGGCAAACCCAAGTCAGCAAGTTTGCCGTCCTTCGCAATCGAGTTGGGGTTATAAAGGATTCCACGAGTATTGGTTGAACCACACAAATACGTGGATTTACCCACATTTGCATAAAGCCGCAGAACGGATGATTGAAATAGCAAAGCGGGAACCAGAAGATGAGTTGGAATGGAAAGCGTTGAACCAAGCAGCGAGGGAACTGCTGTTGGCGCAGTCTTCCGACTGGGCGTTTATTATGCGAACGGGAACGATGGTACCTTATGCTGTCAGAAGGACGCGATCGCACCTCATGCGCTTTAACAAGCTTTACGAAGACGTTAAAATCGGGAAAATCGATAGCGGTTGGCTGGAAAAGGTTGAATTGATGGACAATATTTTCCCCAGTATCAACTACCGAGTGTATCGTCCATTGTAGTCGCAAAACGGAAATCACAGGTTAGGCAGGTGAGAGCATCCTCACCTGCTGGTGCAAAGCCAAAATTTTTTTTCCATTGCCCAGATCATCTAAGCGTTGTACTTTTTCTTCTGTAGTATCTTTGGTAATCATTTAGTTTTCACAGAATCTTTCTTTTCTTCCTGAAAATCTGTTACCTCACATTCGGCGAGCAGTTCTTCTACATTTTCAGGAAAGTCAATATTAGTAACTTTTTTTGCAAAAACCTGATAACAATCGTTTTTATCCCCTTCTTTACGCGGGAATCCTAACCAAATAATGATAATAATTTTTTGTTCTTTAAATGCTCTGAAAAATAATCTATATCGAGCAGGTAGCCCCATTTTCTTCAGACGACCATACCTGTGTAAAGGTTTGTGTAATATAAAGTGAGATGCAAAAGGATCTTGAGTAATTTTTTCTTTAATACCAATATTCAAGCCCTTTAGTAGCTTTACATCTGCATGAGTCATAAACTCTTGTTTAGATAACTCAGTTTTTAAAGTACGAACCCGATGAGACAATTCTACCCATTGCTTATCAAACAATGGGTAGAAAAATATTCTCCATCCATCAGATGTGAATGAGTTCATGCATCCAAAACAACATCACAAAGTAGCTCATCCATTTCGTCGCTCATTTCTTTTGTATAAGCAACGAGTTGCTCAGGATTTGTAATAGCATCTTTCATCAAAAAGTCGAGGAACAGACTCATCATAATAGATTCTGTTTCATCTACCTCCTCAACTTCATCAGTGTCTAATTGCACTAAAAAGGTATTTTTAGACAAGACTTGCACATAACCTGAAGTATTAACTAAATGAGGATGGTCTTTAGAAAAAGCACGAGGTAAGCGAAAACCATCTTGCGTGCCTATCTTAGCAGAAGCTATAGGATAGGTCTTGTCGGTCATCTAAATATGCTCCTTTATAAAGGCAATTCACTTGATTATAACATTTCTTATAATCAAGTCAAACAAACATAAAAAAGACAGGTCAAACACCTGTCCTATGACTGATAATTTGGCTCTGAATTTAGAAATTCATTTCTGCAGCTTGAACTTTTTCAACCTGCTTCTTCTTGAGGACAAGCATAACTTGAGCCAACATAACAAGTGCGACAAATGCAATCATCCATTGAACTCTGCTAGCATCTTGTAGCACAATTTCCCCATCATCTTGACCAAATCCACCGACGTTTGGATTATTGGTCAAAGCCTCATCTTTTTTGACAATTTGTCCTTCAGAGACAATCAATTCAGGTCCAACGGGTATGGTGTCAACTACTACGTCCCCAGATTCAGGTTGGATGCTGAGTTCGTACTTGACGTTACCGTCTTCATCTTCTGTTTTGGCAATCTTGCTAATTGTACCAGCAGCAGAAGCCGTATATACCGCGTTGTTGCTCTTTGCGCCAGTGGGGTAAACTTGTCCGCGTCCACGGTTACCACCTACGTGAACAGCGTACTTACCAAAGCGAATGTTTTTGTCCGTTGCAGGGTTAGGAGAAAGCACCGGGAACACGATTTCCTGATATTGTTCACCAGGTAGCGGTCCGATGATGACAACGTTCTCTTTGTCTTCGGTGTAGGGTTGATAGTATAAACCCTCAATTTCTTCCTTCCACTCCTCGGGAATGCGTTCTTCCGGAGCAATCTTGAAGCCTTCTGGTAGCATCAGCACAGCACCGACATTTAACCCAGCTTTAGAACCATCGGCACCCACCTGCTCTACGCTTGTATCGTAGGGAATTTTTACCACGGCTTTAAATACCGTGTCAGGCAGAACAGACTGGGGAATTTCAACTTCTGTCTGCTTTGCTGCTAGGTGACAGTTGGCGCACACAATTAGCCCTGTCGCTTGGCGAGGGCTTTCAGGGTAGGTTTCCTGTGCCCAAAACGGATATGCTGAAGCTGCTTGAGGTAGGACTAGATCGCTGGTGAAGAAAAATGTCACTGTGGCGATCGCTACGAGCAAGGTTTTGATAATTGTTCCAGCACTGCGAGTTAAACTCGCTGTTTGACAAACATTTCTCATCTCTATAAGGACAACTAGGACAACGATTCTCTGATATTAGTCATTACTCAATAGTCAACTGAGGATGGACATACGAGTTGCATACTCAGCAGTGATTAAGCCCACCAAGGCTCTTCACCTGTACGGAAGTCGGTTTCCGTCCATTGAGTTAGGACGATTTTGTCTTCTTCGGCTTTTGCATGACTCAAAGCTAAAGATAGTGGTGCTGGACCTCGGACAACCTTACCAGTAGCATCGTACTGCGAACCATGACAGGGACACTTAAACTTGCTCTCTGCTGCGTTCCAAGGAACAACACAACCTAAGTGTGTGCAAACGGCGTTAATCCCGTAATCAGTAATCGCCTCTTTGCTATCTACCACAATATAAGTAGGGTCTCCCTTGAGTCCTTGAACCAGAACGCGATCGCCTACATTATGACTTTCCAAAAAATTGCTAACACTGACATCGTTCCCCAGCTCGTTTTTTGCCGTTGTACCACCTCCAGCCCCACCGCTTGATGGAGGAATAAAATAGTTGACAACGGGATACAATGCTCCCAGAGCCACTCCGGTTACAGTTCCAAATGTCAGAAGATTCATGAATTGACGACGCCCCATATCGGGCACGTCCATTGATTCAGAAAATTGAGCCATAACCTACGCGTTCTTTGTGTATTTTGTTAACAAATATGACTTGAGTTTTTAATTAAGAAACTCTTGTCTGAGTGAAAAGGATAATGCCCACAACGATGCCAGGATGGTTTGTGCAAAAATCTTTCCAGCATCTTTCTTAGTAGGATTACATTTCTTTATAGTCCTATCATACTTGAGTCATGGAACTTAACATCATAACTAAATGTAAAAATATTTGAGAAAATATATGACGGGACAGGAATTACGCCAACTGTTGCTTGAGAAGTGGGGACGCTCCTATGATGTCCAGTTGCGTCGGACACAGGGTAAGATATTCTTACAAGTTATGTGGAAATATTTAGAGCAAGCGTCTTTCCCATTAAGTGAGGTAGAGTATCAAGAGCATCTGGATAGCATTGCCAATTATCTCAATGGCTTGGGTGGTGAAACACAGGTGAAAACCTATATTCGAGAAACACGAGAACGCCCACGACTTGGTAAAGCTGTGAGCATTGCGTTAGATTTAGGTGAACGCGCTGCGGAGTGGTTGATTGAGTAGTTGTAAACTATAAACCACCAAGACACTTAAAGCGGACACCAGAAAAATTAGAAGATTGTTATAAAATTCTTTTACCCAGAGGTACCTCTTTCTCTGGCTGAATTAACACGACTTCAGCATCGTCTAGCACTACGCCTAAGACAAGAACTTCAGACATAAAATCAGCGATTTGACGAGGTGAAAAATTGGTGACAGCTAATATTAACTTATCTGTTAAATCCTGTTTTTGATAAATTTTGGTAATTTGAGCACTAGACTTCTTGACGCCCAAATCACCAAAATCTATCCAAAGTTTGTATGCTGGTTTTCGGGCTTGAGGAAAATCTTCTACTTGGATGACTTTACCAACACGAATTTCTACTTTTTCAAAGTCATCGTAACTTATTTCGCTCATTTGCCTACCAACTTAACTAAACCAATACCACCAAAGTAAAGTCCCAAGACTGCCCCTGCTAAGAGACTTTGAGTGAAGGGGTCAGTTGAAGGAGTGAGAATTGCTCCTAAAACCACCGCTCCCATAATAACGTAGCGCCAACCAGAAAGCATTTGCCCAGAAGAAACGATTCCCAAAGCACCAAGTAGGACTTGGATGATCGGAATTTGAAATGCTAACCCAGTACTAAATAGCAGCAACAAGACAAACTCAAAATATTTGTCAATGGACCAGAGTTGTTCTACGACATCAGCACCGTAGCTGATGAAAAATTTCAAAGCAGCTGGTACCAATAAAAGGTAGGCAAAGACTAACCCTCCCGCAAACAAAAAACTTGACCCCAAAACCACAGGTCCAAGTAAGCGACGTTCACGACGAGTCAGTCCAGGGAGAACAAACTGGATAACTTGGTATAGCACAAATGGGCTAGACAAAAGCAACCCACTGTAGCCTGCAACTTTCATTGAAACAAAGAAATATTCTCCAGGAGCCAGTTGCAGAAATTTTACTCCCTGTGCTGGTACTTCTAGCAGCTGAACAATCGGCTTAACGGCAAGAAAACAGCCAACAACACCCACTACTACAGCAATGAGCGAGTAAAAAATCCGTTGTCGTAACTCTTCTAAGTGATCGAAAATTGACATTTCGACTTCACCGGGCAACTCATCGAGATGATCTATAGGATCTATTTCCGGTTTTGAGTCGCCATCTACTTCAAAGTCAACACTGTATGGTGTTTTTGTGTCTACGTTTTGTGGAGGTGTCATGAGTTAGCTAGAACGGCATCACCTGCTAACTATTGTATCTGGGAAGCAGGTGGATGTAGAGACGCGCCTTAAGCGCGTCTGTACTCTTTGATATCATTGAACGGGTAGTTGTGGGTGTACAGTCGAATATTTTCCTACCAACTGCGAAGTTTCTGAATTATACAGTCTTAGGTAATTCCAGTAGTTACCCAACACCTGACGCACGTAATTTTTGGTTTCATCAAAGGGAATTGATTCTACAAATTCATCTAGATCGTCCTTTGGCAGAGTTTGTACCCACTTGGAAACGTTACCGGGACCTGCATTGTAACTGGCGATCGCGAGCATCGAGTTATTACCATACTGCTTATGAGTGTGATCCAAATACCAAGTCCCCAGCATGATGTTGTCGTTGGGATTTTCCAAATTTATTTTTGTGCTGTCTAACTGAATTTGTGGGGCAATCCATTTTGCTGTACTTGGTAGTACTTGCATTAAACCAACCGCACCCGCTGTAGAACGGACTTTTGGCTCAAAATGTGATTCCTGACGCATAAGCCCAGTCACTAGCAAAGGATTGAGTTGACGCTTTTGGGACCATTCCTCAATTTCTTTTTGATAGGGGAAAGGATAACGAGCTTGCCAGTAAGTGACTTGTTTGCTCAAAGCCTGGTACTGTGCTTGTTCTTGCGGCGTTTCTCGATCTTCCAACTTGGCAATTTTGTCAATTCCGATAATATTTTCTCCCTTTGCCAGCCGCATCAAACCTTCAGTAAATTGCTCTGCTACTGTTGGTTGCATTTTGTTCTGAAATTCGGTCTGCCATTGCAACCAAGCATCGCGGTCTTGATCAAGGAGGTATAATTCTTTAAATGTCTCAGAGCCAGCAGTTGGCAGCGGACGCTGGAACGGGACGAGGCTTGGGTTCATCTGGCGCACGGAGTTGAAATTGCCAACATTAAGTCCTAAAGTAGCGCCTGCTCGCCACGAATAGTAAGAATGGGGAAAATTGCTGAGGGTATACTCATAAGCTTGTTTTGCTTCCGCTTTTTTCCCGAGTTTGGTTGCCCATTTTCCAACCCAAAAGCTAGCTCTAGGAGCCAAAATACTGTTGGGGTTATTTTTGGCAATCGGTTCTGCCCATTGCCATGCAGCTTTATAATCTTTGGCTTTCGCTTTTTGTTGTGCAATTTTCCAGCGATATTCTGCCGCTTCCTCAGAATTAGCGTACTTGGTAATCAGTAGCTTAGTAGCCTCACTTGCTGCTTTTGGATCTTGAGCCTGAAGGATTTTGACTTTTTCTACCAGCGCTGTACCTGCTTTGTCAGGAAATTTAGTAATAACCTGATCAAGATACGGCAAAGCATCTTTACGTACTGTTGCCATTTCTGCTAAGCGTAACAGACCAGTGCTAGTTTCTTTAGCATCCGGAAATGCCTTGACAAGTTCTTGATAGACTGCAAGGGCTTCTACTCGTTTTCCACTCACCTGCAATCCTCTGGCAACACGGTAGAGGTTGCGGGCTGTTTTACTTCCTTTGGCGTATGCTGTCGTTACTTTGCCAAATTCATTGTTTTCCCAGTACCCTGAACCAACGATGTCCCACTCTTCGGGTTTAAGGGTGGAATTGTTCGCCAGCTGATCCAATACAGGTACAGTTCCTGGTTGATCATAGGCATATTTTGCCAAAATTAACTGCAATTGCGGTTGATTGGGATTTGTCTCCAACCGTTTACGGATAATTTCCCAGGTAAGGGGATGAGAAGGAAATTCAGCTATTGCTTTGTCCTGATACTCCGGGAGTCCAATGAGATACAAGGCTTTAGCAGCAGCCGGTTGTTTGGGGTACTCTTTGATTACTTTCTGCCTCAGATCCGAGGCTTTGCCTTCTTGTCCTAGAATTTCGTGTGCCTGGGCTTGTTTTAGCAACACATACGGAGCAAGGACTGGATAATCTCTGTCTAATCCATCTAGTAACTTTAGTGCAGGTTGAGCTTGCTTTTGTTCAATTAAGTCACTTGCTAAAAGATAACGAGCGCGATTTTGATCTGCTGAATTTGATGCCTCCTTTATTAGTGCTTCTAGTTTTGCGCCACGTTCTTGCGGAGATTGTGATACCAAGGCAAAAACGGGTGATTTGGCTTTGCTTTCTTCCGAAAGCTTCTCTGGTTCAGTCTTGTGCGGTTTAAGCCATTGACTTACGGATTTTCCTATCTGGGGAGCTGACAGGATTGCCCCACCTAAAAAGGCACATAGTCCAGCACCCACTATGAGAGAAATATGCTTTGTCTGTAGCTTCTTCAGCATCGATTCCCGCTGAAAATTTCACATGAATTTCTTGCCACTTTAGCATCACTAGTGGTCAACGTCTTCAGTTTTAACTTTTGTATTTTTTATTTTTGGAAACAAGGATGAGATGTTGCTTTGAACTTTTAGGAATTATTGGCACTTTGTTGGCGTAAGTAATCTTCGTTAAGGATTAGAGAACTAAGACATACGACTTTTTATCTCAAAGCTTTTTTTCAAAGTAAACACTGGTTTTTTTTATTAGCTTGTTATTAAAATGACTCCATATTTATTTTTCTCAAAACTTATTAAAACTAAGTAATTAAGTAGAAACAAATAGACCAACACTAATGACATTAATAACGTTTACAACTCTTACTTAATGACTAATGACAGTCTGAATTAGTTAACTTTATTACTGATACAAACTCTTTCAAAATATGATAACGTTATAAATAATACAAAAATGACAAGCAGAAAGCCATCAATTGTTATAATCTTGAATCAACCTATAGTTCTATCTTTATCCCTCTAACGAGAGATGTCAAAATAGCACAAATAGCCTTTTAAATATTTTTTGATCAGAGTATTAAAAAAAGAGTTAGTGACTCATAACTGAGCGATCATTTTTGCATGATTCTCTTTGCGTTTGTCTTTGTTTTATCTCAAGACAAATGGTGATAGCAATCTTGAATGATGGAAGTGCCCATCCATAAAACAAGACGAGTCGTGTGAGTATTTTGCTCCCAATTTTTAACCAAAATTGGCTAAAAGCTCATACCCACAAATTTAAACATTTGGGATGCTGGCTGAATGATTCTTAAGAGCGAACAGGGAACAGGGAACAAAAAACAGCAAATAACCAGTTCTTTAATGCTGTGCTAATTTGGGAGTCTTCCCCTTCAAACCAATCATCAACTTGAGAGCAAATACTTTTACCATAGGTACTCGCTGCATTATCCATAAGCCAAGACGACGAACTATCACAACTGGCAAAATGTTGTTAGAAAACATGCGGTCTAATAAATCAGTAAAACCTAAAATTGTCAAGTTCTCCCGCTTGCGCCAGCGTTCGTAACGTTTGAGAATTTGAATGTTGCCGATATCTTCACCTTGAGCATCCGCTTCTTGCAACACTTGCGCCAAAGCAGCCACATCGCGAATTCCTAAATTCAAACCTTGTCCGCCTACAGGATGGCAATTGTGTGCAGCATCGCCAATTAAAGCGAGTCGGTGGAGAACATAGCGATCGCTCTGCATAAGTTGTACCTGAAAAATAAAGCGATCGCCCAACAATTCCAACTTGCCCATCTGGTTCCCATAACGCGCTTGTAATTCTGTTAAAAATTGCTCATCATCCAAGGTGCATAAAGCTTTTGCTTCTTCATGGGGGGCAGTCCACACAATTCGGCAACGGTTTCTTGGCAAAGGTAAAATTGCAAACGGACCACTAGACCAAAATTTTTCGTATGCTGTGTTGTTGTGGGGTTTTTCTGGTTTGACAAAAGCAACAATACAAGATTGCCAATACTTCCAGCCACGGGTTTTAATTCCAGCAGCTTCACGGATACGGGAACGCGATCCATCTGCGGCTACAATTAATTTGCTGCGAACCGTCTGCATCTGGTCTGCTATTTTAACATCCATCGTCACCACATCCTGCTGATACTGGATATTAACCACTTGGGCAGGACACAGATATGTGACGTTGGGACAATTTTTGACAAATTCCTGTAAGGGATGCAACAGTGCTTGATGTTCTGCCACATAACCTAAATCTTTTGTATTTATATCCTTTGTTTCCCATTCCACCACATTGGGGTAATCAGCATCACAAAGACGTACACGGCGGAAAGTCTCGATGTTGGGCAATATTTTGTTCCAAACTCCAATTCCTTGGAAAATCAACGCCGAAAGCATATGCACCGCATAAGCTTGTCCTTTGGCTACAGCCGCTGATTCTACTTTTGCTTCCACCAGCAGCACGCTGAATCCAGAATCTTTTAGGGCAGAGGCTAGGGTTAAGCCAACAATCCCACCGCCGACGATGACTAAATCATAATCATATCCCCGCGTCTGTGTCGGTGTTTGGGGAGGGTTAAGGGTTTGAAGCTGCGCTTGCGCCATTGTTAAGATAAGTTACAGCGTTTTCATTCTTATTTTGACGCAAACGGGCTAGGAAGAGCAAGTTGAGGAGATGTCAGTCCCGAATTACCAGAATAATAATTATTTTTGAACTGCAGAGGCGCAGAGAATACAGAGAGAAGAGGTAGTGGAAAGGGCGCAAAACACAACGCCAAAACCCACAACTACACCAGAACGTTTCCATCTCCTTGCGGAGAAGAGGTAATGGAAAGGTTCACTTCTGGAAACCTTACTGGGTAGGACTTTCAGACCCCCCAATCGACGCATCTCGACAAAGTGATTAAACTCTCTCAAAAATAAATCAATTTTGGTGTCTGAAAAGCTTACTGGGTAAACCATCGACGCATCTCAACGGAATAATGGGGTTTTCAAGGTTCGGGCGAGATGCGTCGATAAACGTCACACACACTCCATAAACCATAAGAGCATTATCGTGTGACCGTCAACTTTTGGTATAGAAACTTAATTGGGTGTTTGAGAGAGAAAAAATCTATGACCGAATCAGTTATCAGTTATCACTGTTTACTGTTCACTGTTAAGGTTCAACACTACAAATAAAAATACTCGCCATTCTAAACAGCGAGCAAAAGCTTGATGAGCATGAGGATATATAGTTTTGACGAGATGCTTGCCTGATTAAGCCCCCTTATTAACTATTATTTATTGAGCAGGAGAAGGTGAAGCAGGTGTGGATGGAGTGGTAGAAGGTGATGCTGTGGGTGTACTACCTGTAGGTGTTTTGCTTGTAGGTGTTTTGGTAGAGCTAGAAGTGGGAGTCCTTTTTTTCGTAGTTCTCTTCTTTTTAGTCGTGGAGGGTTTCATAGTACCACCAGGCTTGGTAGTTGTACCAGGAGTCGTTGTAGGTGATGTCGTTGTGGCGGGAGAAGACATTGTTCCCTGTGCGTGTACAGCAGGTGCAGTTAGGGCTACAGGAGCAGCAACCACAAGAGACAGAAGTAAAGCTTTTGTAATCTTGTTCATGTGAAACTTTTATCACTCAAGAATCAACCATTCAACTATCCCAAGAAGATATGACATTGTAGTGTTATTGATATGGAGTTTTTGTGTAAATTTTTGCCTTTTTTAGGTTAACTGGATAACAGATTAGGTTACTTTAGTCAACTCTTTTATAAATACAAAAAACCCCGCTGGAGCTTGAGGAACGCAACGGGGTTAGATTCTGTTATGTGTGTCGAGGAGGAGGAATAGGAATTGGGAAGATCCCAAATGTGTAAGTTATATCAAACTCAGATTACGTTTAATTTGGTCGAGCTACTTAATTTTTCTCAAAAAATCAATAATCTAAGTATTTCATACAGTTATGTCAGTCTCATGTTCTTGACGTGGAGTTTTTGTGTCGATTTTTGCAGGTTTGACATCTCTAATTCCAAAATTATCATTACAGCCAAAAGTTGCAAGCTGACAGTATTTTTTCATCTCATAAATTAACAATTAGATCTTCTAAGCATTGTATTGTTCAGTATTTTATGTGTTCTAATTGTAACGCTTTTAAAATTTTTAAGTGAGATTTAATATCAAATTTCAAGCCATCACAGCCATCAATTCTTCTGACATATCAAAATTAGAAGTAACATTTTGTACATCATCTAAACCTTCTAAAGTATCAATTAACTTCAGAAGTGAGCGTGCCTGATCTGGAGCAGTCACTTCTACATTGTTACCAGAAATCCAGCGTAGTTCGGCATCACTCACCTCAAAACCCTTTTGTTTGAGAGTTTGACTCAGGTTCTCTAAATTAACCACTTCAGTAAATACCTCAGCAATTTGCTCTTCACTCATTTCATAAAACTCAGCACTTCCTTCAACAGATGCTTCTAAAAGCTGTTCTTCATCGACGATTCTTTCTACAGTACAAACGCCTTTTTGGGAAAACATCCAGCTGACACAACCTGTTTCACCGAGGTTACCACCATTTTTACTAAAAGCAACACGTAAGTCTGCAGCAGTACGATTACGATTATCTGTCAAGGCTTCAATGAGGATAGCAACTCCTCCAGGACCGTAACCTTCGTAACGGATTGCTTCTAAACTAGAGGAATCACCTGAGAGTGTACCTCCACCCTTGGCGATCGCTCTTTCTATGTTCTCATTTGGAAGACCCGCCGCTTTTGCTTTTTCTATTGCGGTACGCAGTTGAAAATTTCCCGCTGGATCTGGAACCCCACTTCTCGCCGCCACAATAATAGCACGGGACCACTGGGTAAAAGTCTTACCCTTTTTTGCATCCACAACTGCTTTTTGGCGTTTAATATTTGCCCACTTACTGTGTCCTGCCATATTCGGAACTTAACAATACTATCTACTCACCAGATACGATATAGCTAGATTCTAGCTTTTACATGCTTTAGTTCCGTTTTCCTTTGTCTGAGATTTCAAAATTTATCCCCACCTAGGGAAAGGGGAAAGGGGAAAGGTTAAAGCCAAAGGGATTAAAAAACCTTCCCCTATTCCCTGTTGCCTGTTAAGCGTTGCCTATTCCCTGTTCCCTGTTTTCTATTCACAAAGGAAAAGCTGCCTCTTGTGTCTCAGGCGTTAACACAGTCGTCTGTGCATGTTGGCGAAGTAACTCTGCTGCGGTGTTTCCATCGCCCTGCACGAATGCGTTAATGATTTCCTGATGTTCCTTTACAAAACACAGCGGATCAATTTTATTTTGGCTCAATTCTAAATTAATGCGAGTCCAAGCTTCAAAATTTAATGAATCCCACGTGTGCAATAAGACACTATTACCTGATGTCTCAACAATAAGTCGATGAAACACTGCATTTTGCCGTGCCAGTAGCTTCAAGTCCTTTGCTAAAGCTGCATCTCGAAATATCACTTGCACAGTCTGAAGTGGTTGGGGGTTGTTGTGAAACTTAGGCGCTGATAACCGTGCTGCCAATGCTTCGAGTTCTCCTCGAACTTGATAAGACTCCTGCATCTCATGCAAACTCACCTCCCGCACTCGTGTTCCCCGGTAGGGTTGACTATCCACCAGCCGCATCGCTTCTAGTTCGCGCAGTGCTTCCCGAACTGGTGCTTGACTTGTCTCCATATCTTTAGCAATCTGTAATTCTACCAATCGCTTACCAGGTTCATAAGTGCCGTTAAGGATGCGCTCTATGAGTACCTGCTTGACGCGATCGCTCATGCATTCACGCTTCATTTTCATCTTCCAACTTTTTTCTCTTCTCTTCTCTACTTGACTTTGATTATAGATTATCGATAAATTTAAGTGAAGTTAGCGATTATCGATAATCTTTCAGAAAAAAAGCATCACGATATGTACAGAAGATGACCAAAACTAACCCCTACACCGTTCGGCGCGAGCGCTCACCTTGGCGTTGCCCTTACACCCTTTAAATCTATAAAATTCCTATTTGATTTTTGCAAAGCTTCGTACAGTTTATGTTCTCTGTTGCCTGTTGCCTGTTGCCTGTTGCCTGTTCCCTACCTCAACTAGTTCATAAACCAAACCAGATTCCTATACAAATTTATACGTAAATGGAGTTATCTCCTGTGAAAGATGTTAATCAGTATTCCAAGAGTGCATCTACTCATAGAACTAGCCAAAACCCTTTAGGGCGTGGTTTAGTCTTGATAATGGCAATAACCTGTGGAACTGTCGTCGCTAACTTATATTACAACCAACCTCTGTTGGCTGTGATTGCCCAAAACCTTCAAGCTTCTAACCATGCGACAGGGTGGATTCCCATGTTGACTCAAATTGGTTATGCTGTAGGGCTTTTCCTCCTCGTTCCACTGGGCGACTTGATGGAGAGGCGGAGGTTGATTTTGATGATGCTGGTGTTTACATCTGTAGCATTGGGAGCAGCAGCAGCATCACTCAACCTTGCTTGGTTGCTAGTGGCGAGTTTGGCGATCGGCATAACGAGTGTTTCGGCTCAGCTGATAATTCCTTTTGCAGCACAACTGGCAAAACCAGAACAGAGAGGAAGAATTGTTGGTACGGTGATGAGTGGGGTGTTGATAGGAATTCTTTTGGCTAGAACGGTGAGCGGCTTTGTGGGAGCAAGTCTCGGCTGGCGGGCGATGTATTGGCTCGCGAGTGGGTTGATGATTGTTCTGGCTGTTGTCCTATCACAAATGCTGCCAAAAAGTCAACCGTCGCTGCGAGTTTCTTATCCTCAATTGGTTGGATCTTTATTCAAGTTGATACAACAGCAGCCTATCTTACGTGAAGCATCTCTTGCAGGGGCGATGTCCTTTGGAGCCTTCAGTGCTTTTTGGAGTACTCTTGTTTTCTTTTTGGCACAGCCACCTTATCACTACGGTAGTGAAGTGACGGGGTTGTTTGGGTTGGTTGGTGTGGTAGGAGCAGCAGCGGCTCCTGTTGCAGGTAAGATAGCAGATAAAAGGAATCCCAAGATAACTGTGGCGTTTGGTCTTTCGATTACAACCTTGTCATTTCTCATTTTGTGGGTGTTTGGTTACCACATCCTGGGGCTAATTATCGGGGTTATTCTTCTGGACTTGGGTGCGCAAAGCACACATATTTCCAACCAGGCAAGAATTTTCAGTTTACCCTTAGAGTTTCACAGCCGTTTGAATGCGCTTTATATGACCTTTTCCTTTATGGGAGGAGCGTTGGGTTCGTTCCTTGGTGCATATGCTTGGAGTCGTTGGCAATGGCATGGGGTTTGTGCGATCGCACTGCTGATGCTAGGAGTGGCTTTTGTTACGTTTATTAAGCGGCGGCGTCAACAACTAGGGGTGTAAGGGGATAGGGGTGTAATACCGTTTCACTTTAAGGTTGATACAAATGGGGAGCAGGGGGCAGGGAGCAGGGAGCAGGGGGAAAGAATTAGAAACCAAGCATTTGTATCAGGGATTTCGTGAAATGGTGTAAGGGATACAATTAGTGAGGGCTTAGGGGCGAAGAAGCTAAATCCCCAAACTCACTCTAATCTTCTGCACAATCACCTCTGTTGGATCTGCAACATCTACTGTAATCGCACCAGATGGCTCCTCAAGAGTATCAAACTGAGTTTTAAGAAGTTTTTCACCCATAAAGTGACCATGACGCATCTGTAGCCGCTTTTGAATCAACTCAAATGATCCTTTAAGATAAACCACAATTACGCGTTTCTCATCCAAAACCAAAACCTCGCGATAGCTGGCTTTCAGCGCAGAACACGCCAGCACCATATTTTTATTCTCTTGCAACCACTGCTGTATCGCCTGTTGCAACGCCAGTAGCCAAGGCACCCTATCTAAATCATTTAGGGGAATGCCATGCCGCATTTTCTCAATATTTTCTGGCGAGTGAAAAGCATCAGCATCGCTAAATCCAGCGTGTAAAGAGTCTGCCAACAGTTGCCCAATGCTGGATTTACCAGAACCAGAGACACCCATTACGAGAATTATCATCTCAGTGGAATCAATTAAGTGGATTGGGAGGTGACGGGAGTGAAAGAGTTAAGGATTTTTTTGGAGATTTCACACGTGTAGAGACGTTGCCCTCCGGGTTCGCCAGTCGCCTGCGGAGGGAAACCCTCCCGCAGCGCTGGACTCACATGCAACGTCTCTACAGAGGTTATGGTTCTTGCAAATTATCTTAATCAGCAACCGTATTGTCCTACTGTCCCCTTGTCCTCTTACAAAAACTCACGCGGATCTGTCACATACCCAGTGATTGCGGAAGCTGCAGCGGTGAAGGGAGAAGCAAGATAAATTCCCGCTTCTTTATGCCCCATTCGTCCGGGGAAGTTGCGGTTGGTGGTGGAAACACAGATTTCTGGCTCATTCATCCGCCCAAAGGTGTCTTTGGGACCACCTAAGCAAGCAGCACAGGAAGGCGCAGCAGGTTCAATGCAACCAGCTTCTAAGAAAATTTCTGAGAGGGTTTGCTCTTGGTACTTGATTTTAAACAAATCTTCGTAAACTTTTTGGGTAGCAGGGACTATGTAAGTCGGAACCTTCACCTTATGACCTTTGAGAACTTGTGCTGCATGGAAAAAGTCTTCTGTTTTTCCACCCGTGCAGGAACCGATATAAGCTCGGTTAATCTTGACATCGCTGCACTCTCGTGCTGTAGCACGGTTATCAGGGGAGTGAGGTTGGGCAACAACTGGTTCTAGTTTGGAAACATCGTAGTGATGCTCACTGTAGAACTTGGCATCTGAGTCTGTGTATACTGCCTCAAAAGGTTTGTTGGTACGCGCCCGTACATACTCAAACGTGGTTTCGTCAGGAGCAATGGTACCATTTTTGCCACCAGCTTCAATGACCATGTTGCACAAAGTCATCCGTTCTTCCATCGTCATTCGTTCGACGGCTTCTCCTGTAAATTCCATCGTCCGATAAGTTGCGCCAGCAACACTGATATCCCCAATAATTTGTAAAATCAGGTCTTTGGCTAACAAGTAAGGAGGCATTTCACCATCCAACACAAAACGCATGGTGGCAGGAACTTTGATCAGTAGCTTGCCAGTCCCCATAATAAAACCAGCATCTGTGTTACCGATACCAGTCGCAAATTGACCGAAAGCACCAGCGTTACAGGTGTGGGAGTCAGTACCAAATAAGACTTCGCCTGGGCGGGTGTGACCTTCTTGGGCTAGGGCGACGTGGCAAACACCTTTGTAATCTGGGTTGGCTTTAAAGTTGCTAAGGTCAGTAATATCGTAAAAGTATTTTATACCTTGTTGTTTTGCAAAATCACGTAAAATATCAACGTTGCGGTTAGCGCGTGCATCAGCCGTGAAAATATAATGGTCGGGAATTAACACGATTTTTTCAGAATCCCAGACTTTGGCGTCAGCACCAAATTCGCGTTGGAAAACGCCAATGGTTCCAGGTCCACAAACGTCATGTGTCATCAAAACATCAACATTAACCCAGATATTTTCCCCCGGTTCGACTACCGAACGACCGGAAGCTTTCGCCAAAATTTTTTCTACAAGGGTCATGCCCATAGCGATCGCGTTCTTTTTGTGCAAGGGTACAAATTCTATGCTACATGGCTGGCCGTCTGTCAATCAAATTTTGACACGTAAATGTCCGAATATATCCTGCAATAGCCAAATGCAGAAATTCTCTGCTAACGTCTAACGTACAACAACAATCGAGTCCGAGAGATTAACTTGTGGATGTTATATTAGAGCGATCGCACCAACTCAAACAAGACGTCACTGATTTTGTCTATGACGCTGAAGGCGAACTTGCACAAGCATTGGAAAGCTATGCTGCGCTCAAGTCACGTCGTGGAAGCGGTGATAATTTTCAACAAGAACTGATTATTGACTCATTCATTACAGAAGGGCAAGTTGGTGACTCCTCGCCCTTAGACTTGTTTCTCCAAAGCGATCAAGAGTTGTCTGAGCTTGATCGTGAACTTATCAAAAGTTGGCATCGCAGTTTTAGTGGCTTATTTGCGATTACAAAAATCTTACCTGATGGCTTTGAATTAAGGAACTGGTTGACAGACAAATACTACACTGTCAAGCCAAACACCTCCCAGAAACTAAACGAAATGTCTCGGTTGAAAGAAGGAGAAATTTTACTGACTCGTATTTCTCCTGTGACTGACAGTTACTGGACTTTCTTCAGTTCCTACACACAGATGGGTAAACTGGGGAAACCAAAACTAGCAGTAGCTATTGGTAATTTTAAAGATAATTACAAAGACAATCTTTATGGTGATGCTCCAGACTTGCTAGAAGAAGCTTGGCAATCTGTAGGAATCTATCATCAGCAGTTTATAGAGTTTTTTGGTACTGATGAAGTCACACTTCCAGGATACCAACTCAACAAAAAGATTGGTGAATTCCAAGAAATATTAACGAAGAAACGTTTGGAAGAAGCAGGGATTGATCCTTCCAAATCATTAGGAGATGTCGCACAAGAAGCTGGTTTAGGAGAAGAAGAAATCAAAGCAGTTGCAGAAGAATTTGGTGCTGACTCTCAAGCGGTGTCACAAATGTTTGAGAAGAAAAACAGCAGTAGTAAAATGGTGATGCCAAAAGTCGATTTACCTGCTGAACTGAAAAAAGCAGAACAGGTGACAGCTATGTCTCATCCCCGATGGGGACAGATGTTTCTGCCAACCTATTCTAAAATCAAAACAATATTAGAAGCAGATGATTGGCAAAGTGTAGAAGGTGCTGAAAAACTGATTCGTTTTTATCTAGAAGATAAAAGTATTAATGCTTTCATTTGGCATCGCTTAGCCCAGGAGTATCCAACGCAGTTAGAAAAAGTACTACAAACGTTTCTTAAACGACCAAATTTTCAACTTTCAAATGACTTGGATACACTCTTGCAAGAATACAACAAACCCATAGAGCCAGAGTTACCAGAAATTGCCAGCGTACCAATACACCTGCATAATTTATTCCAAGAAGCTTTGATGGAAGTTAGTAAATCTAAGCCCAAAGGGAAAAGTCAAAAACAAACAACTAAGGGCTTTGGAAAGTGAATCAATTTTGGATTTTGGATTTTAGATTTTGGATTTTAGATTTACTCCATGCATGAATCCAGGGGCAACAAGATAGAATTTTGGATTTTGGATTTTGCGAAAAGCTTTGATGCCGCAGGCATCAAAGCTTTTGAAGACGGATTTATTCCACGAATTAATTCGGGGGCTACCCTACGGGAACGCTACGCGAACAGACCGGTTTAAATTTGGTGAGAGTTTCCATAGGTTCCAAAAAAACAACTGCCTCCCTGAGGGAAGCAGTTTTTAAAAACCTACAAAGTGTTGTAACCTTGGTACAGTCAAGTTATTGAACACCCTTTCAACCAAGTTTCTTGCGTAGCAAACAGAGGCGAAAAGGGTGGTGTTTTTGGTAATCTCTATGGCACTCACCACCAAATCAAGGACGTTTTATTCCAGATGGAGGGGTAGGAGTGCCAAAGAATGAAGTCGGCTAACGAATTTAGACAATATCTTCGCGTTCTATGTATACCGTCAGAAACGCAAAAACTATAGTTGGAATAACCCAACCAATGACTGGAACAAAGATGGAAGACAAATATGAAGCTGGGTACGTAAGGATGAGAGGTAAAAATGAAGCTGTGTACATAAAATATTCCTATCAAATCAAACGACAATTCAAAATGAGCTTACTGCAAATCTTGCATGATTTTTCAAATTCTAAAGATTTTTAACACAGCAGCTTGCAATAAAGTTGATTGTTCATACACCGAAAACTTCGTTGAGCTGCAAGCGAGCTAAGTCTGGAGGCATTACACTCCGCAGGATAGAGACTTTGTGGCTTTCTTGCTGAGTCACCTTGTCCACAGCGATCGCCTCCAAGCGAATTTCCAAACACCCAAAAGGAACCCTCAGATGAGTGATTTCTTCCAAAACTCCAGTAGGGTTAAGCCGTAAATTTGTTAACCAACGCGGTTCACCTATCAACCCACGAGTTTGGCAATCCGAAATCCATAACTTCACAGCCACTTGAGAACTGACTGGCGCTAACTGGACGCGTATCCTCACAAATTTTCCAGAGATGAGTTCGTCTGATGACAAATGCAGTTGCGGGACTGGTAGTGGTTCCGTGATTTCTGATAAGACTGGTAAGCTAACAGATACATTGGATACTGATTCTTCTTTTTGTTTGGAAGGTTGATTTTTGAAAGTCTGTGGTTCGATTTCATCGAATATATCTTCGACAACTATTTCGTGTACCAACCTAGCCGACAATACTCTGCCATCAGGGGAGTGAGAGAGTGAGGGAGTGGGGGAAAATAAATATCCTTCCTTCCCTCCTTCCCTCTTTCCCTTCTTCCCTCCTTCCTTCTCTCCCTCCCTAGTATTGTCCTGTAGATCCTCAGCATCTCCATGTTTGTGTGTTTTTTTGTTAACCTCATCAGACATCTGATCTTGACTGGCGACAATATAAATATCGTCGTCTTGGTTGTGCAAATTAATCGGTTCAGGCAAGGAATACCCTTGAGTATGCATCCACTTTCTAATTAAGGGGGATATGTTGGCGCTACCTGTGGTGATCAGTTGCGAATTATGGGGAATGACTAATTGGACAAACGTGTCTTGGGGTTGTGCGTTGTCTTTTGCTGCAACGTTTGCTGCATCTTCATCAAAAGATGAAATCTGAGATTGTGTTTGTTCTACAACTGATTTCGCGGCATCCTCGTTATGAATCTCAGTTGTATCCTGCTGTTCGTCAACTGGCTCATAACGCATGATGCCTTTTGTTTCATTCTGGGATGTTTTGAGTCGTCTGAGATAGGGTAAAGTTGTCTCCATCCTGATGACTTTACTTGTTATCTCCCTGTCTGACTCCAAGTTTGGAGATGCTTCGCAAACAGCAGCAGAACTAATCATCCGATTTTGATGCTGAACAAAGCTTGGTAGTTGAGGCGAAATCGCTGCTGATTTAAGACGACGTAATGGCGGATCAATTTTCGGTGGCAAAGATTTTTTGGGAGATGGCTGCAACAGATGTGATTTCGCTTTTTTTGGCGTTTTTGCTAAATTGAAAAGTTGCAAATCTAGAGGTGTGGATAGTTTTTTGGCAACTGACGTCGCCAGTGTTGTAGAAGATACTGATTGATGTTCTATCGTATCTAGTTCATTTTTTTTGGCTGTGGCGCTGATTGCCAGTAATTCTGTGACATCTGCTGTCATTGTGAAAAACTGGTTAGTTAATAGTGTGGCTTTACCATCAACCGTAAGGATGCCATGTAAACTGATTTCTCCCAAAATCAGCTTGGATTCACAACCAGGGGGAACCTCTATAGAACATCTGATCGGAAATGGTATTAACTTTTCGCTTAAGGATTGCCGCACTCGCCTGATGATTTTAGAATCTTGGGGTGAGCGCAGTTCTATTCTGATTTCTCCTGCATAGACTTTTTCATAATTTGATCTTAGGCTCAAATCTAAATTCGTCGTTTCTTTTTGCTCCACACGTCCATTGATTGTGAGAGTTTGCCCCCAAGGAACAGTGTAAAAATCTTCCTGAAGTTTCAACACTAGCGGTGGTTCTAGCGTCTGATCTGAAAAATCCTCAATTCCTGCTGCCAATTGAGAATCAGGTAAAGCAATCTCTATTAAGTTTTGTAAAATTTCCGATGTTTTCTCACCTTTGAGCCAAACTGGGCTAATCGGTTGCGAAATCATCGCTTCTTCAAGCAATTCATCGCTAAAGACAGGAAATTCCTCCTTATCGACTGTTGACAATCGAATGTCCTCCTGTTGTCGTCCCACCTCTATAACTACTATAGGTAGAACTTTCAACTGGATACAATGTTGCCAAGGTTGATCGACAAAGTGCGACATCAACTCACCCCAACAACATAACTCCCAAACTCCTGGCTTGAGATAACTAAAGGGGAGAACTGCGATTAAGCCTTCAGAGTTTGTACAACGCGATCGCTTTTGAATTCGCCGCTTCGGTGGAAACTCCATCGTTGAACTATGGGTGATCTGCACTTGCAAATCAGTGTTAATCAGGTCAGAGCGAGCTAAAATTCTATACCGACCTTCTACAATTTCTATATTTGGGGATTCTATGGGACTCCAAGAGCGATCGCCCTGTTTCTGTATCAGAAATTGCCAGTGTTTCATGTTGAGTGATGCCCAGACTGTAGAGATGCGCTGGTTATACTAGGATTATCTTGCTTGCCAGTTTAACTCAGTAATTTCAAAAGTCATCACCTGATTATCTTGTTTTAATTCAAACACTCACAAAGTTGAGATTACGTGTGGGAAGCTGCTGGCTTAACTATCAGAATCGTGGGCTTTCACTCACTTGACTTATCGCACTTTACCAAGGCGAGTAAAACGAATTTCAATGCGTCGCCGTGTCGCATCTGGCTGACGCTGGTTGTTCGGAATTGAGGCAAATTCGCCATCCGGTAATATTAACTGCGCCGCCGAATAGGGGCGAAACTGAATTCTTCGCGTTTTACGCTGCTGGTTGTGGATTTTACGCAGTTCTTTCACTACCGCCAGGGAACGCATTAGTCCCAAGTCAGCGTTAGAACCAGCATTCAGATTATTTACTGAACCGTTAGAATCCTGTGAGTCTACACGCTATAGAGCGCATTTCCTCAACAAAAAAATCGAATTTTTGGGTGGAGAAACCTCAACCCAAAAATTCTTAAACATAGACATATTTACTAAAATTTCTTGTGACAATTCCTTAAGCAACGTAGCGATCGCGATAATAAGTCAAAATTTGCTGTACGCGTTGCCTACTTTGTGCGCCACACTCAGGCGTATACGAAATCCATAAACCAGCAATTTGGCTTTGATTGTAATCAAATTGTTGAGAAGTTTGAGGAATTAAACTCACTTCTACTCCTTCTACCTGACACAAATGAGCTGCTATCTCTCGATAGACTGCTAAAGGTAAACCAGCAAATTCAATTGTTTCTTTTGTCTCCATCTTTAAGTATCTTCCTCTGGAACAGGGTTTTGGGGTAGCGCTGTGTTAGAAACAGGATTTTCCCCAGAAGCAGTAGGTGAGGTTTGAGTAGTAAGTCCTTGCCCTACCATTTTCGCAACCTCAATACCATATTGTTCCAGAATCACGACAGGTTCGGAGCCTTGATTTATTTCAATACGTTTAATCAGCACTCCGTTTGCCAACTGCTGTCCAGCGTGTACATACTGACTTGTAGGTTCATTTGGTACTTTGATAATTGCTTGGGGTTCTTTACCAATGAGAAGAACACCAGAAACAACTACTGCTTTGGCTAACTCTGGTTGTGGTGGTGTTACAGATGCTAAGGCAGGGTTAGGGATAGCTTGCGGTGGTGTTACAGATGCTAAGGCAGAGTTAGGGACAGCTTGCGGTAAAACTTTTGGCAGCACACGAGTTAAGGCACGGTTGGGTTTAATTTTATTATGAGATACACGCGCCACTGGCGGTGCTGAGTTATGCTTAATCACTTTTTTGGGCACTGCACTTTGGGCGAGGCTGTTGCCGCCGCCTTGGGCGATCGCTTTTTTGTTAATTGTGTGTTTTTCTTGATTTAGCTTTTGTTGGTTTAAAGGATTTTTACTTATAGCAGTTATGACGCTGTGCGGTTTACTCTTAGGTGTGCTTATAGGAGGTAACTTAAGAACAGGTTTTGCTTGTGCAGGCTGATTTGTGACTTTGATGGAATCAGGAACCACAATTCTTGCAAACGGATCATTGCGACCTTTTGATACGACACTTACCCGTTTTGTAGAATCGATTGGTTGAATCAAGTTAGCAGTTGTGGTGGAGGTAACTGGCGGAGTTTGTTTGGTAAGAACCTCTGGGTTCTTGAAGGGTTGATTTGTTACTTTTTCGTTAGATACGCCTGGGTTTTTGAACGGCTCTCTTGCTGCTGGTGTGTAGGTGGGGGTAGGATGACTAGATTGTTCACTTTCTGAGGAACAAGAGGCGATCGCCAAAGTCGCCAAAGTCAGAATCGCTGCGATTACAATTTTTGAATTTCTGCCCATGAACTGTTCTCAAAAGCCGTTAATCTTCTGCCACATACATTAAGTGTTTCAGCAAGTCTAGCCCTTTCCTCAGCCTACGAGAGACCGTAACTACACTTATACCAAGGCGTTCTGCCGCTTGTTTTTGCGTCAAATCATCCAAAAAAACAAATTCCAAGACTTGGCGGGTGGGTTGTTCCAACTGCATCAATGCTTGTTGGATACGAATTTGCTCTTCTTGGGCTAGTTGAAAGCTGTAGTAGCGGTTGTCTGGAACAAGATCTCCCAATAAAGTTGCACCATTCTCTCCATTTTGCACTGGTACATCAAGGCTTAAGGGGGCGCGGTTAGCCCACGCTAATTTAATTTCCCGCCATTCATCAGGAGAAATTTCCAATGCTGCTGCTAACTCAGAGTCAGTAGGTTGGCGATTATATTTTTCCCTTAATGAACGCGAAACTCTTATTGCTTGCTGTTGCAGCGCAAACCAGCGTCGAGGAATTCGCACGGTGACTCCTTTATCTCGAAGATAATGTTGTATTTCACCGCGAATATAGGGGATAGCAAAGGAACTTAAAGCATACCCCTTGGAAATTTCAAATCTTTCTATCGCTCTAATCAAACCCAAACAACCTACTTGGAGCAAGTCCTCGTAGCTTTCATGACATTGATTCATCCAGTAATGGGCTTCTTTTCTGACAAGTCCAAAATTAAGTTTCACCAATTGATTGCGAAAGTCAGGTGAGCCAGATACCTGATATTCTCGCAACAACTGCCAAATCTCATGCTTGAGTTCGTTGGTGACTGTGATTGGCATAACATCGCATTTCTTGGTCAAACAAACAAAGAAATACTCACTTTTAAACCAAGCTGCGATTGCAGTTATATGTCAGATTTTTTGCAGCATACCCATTGGAAGATCAACGTCCGCACAATATAACGGCTCTGTTTTGAATACAGTACAATCTGCCCCTAATCCTAGTAGTCTGCCAAGGTAACAATGCTTGGTTAATAGCAGCAAGAAAAATCTCTTTCTCCCCCTGCTTCCTCTGCTTCCCCTGCCTCCCCTGCTTGCCTTAACCCGGCAATTTTGGGTTGGTCGAGTACTAGGAGGAAACCTTGAGTTCGTTAACCCTCCCCGTTGTAGCAGGTGGCGTGAAGATACCTAGTAGGGCGACTGGGGTTTTGTACTTTATCCAACTCAGAAACGCTAGAGACACACGAACGCCTTATAGATGCCTTTGTGGAAGGCAGCGAACTTACACCAAATACAGGGGATGTCCGAAACCTACATAACACACAAGCTCCAATGGCAGATAAAAAACTTTGTGCTCAAACCAGCTACCACAACTCAATTGACAATGCAGCTTAATTTAAATTGGAGGGGTTCTTTTATTTTTTATACCAATCCGCCTTCTAAAACGTAATTTAGATTTTGCCAATACTCTTAAAATTGAGATATTTAAGGCATTTCAGTTTTACAGTTTAGATTGCAATTTGGTATTAATTAACTTTCTGATATATCCTGTGACTTTCCGAAAACCACATAGAAATAAAATAAAAAATTATCACTCAATAATAAACCGTAATTCTACTGAATTATAGTCGTGAATACATCGGAGATGATGGGAGAAAAAGAATATATACCACAAAGAAAAACAGATTCTAACAGGGATAATACTTAACTTTGAAAGACATGATCAGCTCTGGCGCCAAAAGATCATATTTATTAGTGAAGCAAGTCAACAGTTTTGCAGATCCGTTAACGAATACGGCTGGATATTTAATTTTTTGGATTTCCCCTAGTAAGCGCATCAGCTTATCAAATTAACTTTACAATTCATAATCTAAATTTCAAATAATCAAAGATATTTACATGCTCAAATAAAAAGCGCCATACACCCGCTTGATCAAATCCGGAAAAACTGCGGTGCCCAACGGGGGAGCCAGATGCCTGCGGTAGGGTTACCCTCCCGCACTTGGTGTTGTCGTCACCTCCTGCGCCGTGCTCGACTCACGTTATTACAACTGACGGGTTCTAAGTCCCTGTTGTTGGCGGAAAAATCGCCAAAACTGTCAACTGCTATACAAAAATCACCCAACCGGAGAGCTACTTTGCTGTAGCCTGAGCGAACTATACACGGCAGTTCAACAAGAGTGGCTCACAATCTTGGTGGGGCGATTTTTCCTCTCGCTTGTGTAGATTTTTCGCGATTTTTACCCAACCGACAGAGGTAACTCCGAAACCTCCTTCCAGAAATTCTCCTGTTAAGAGGGTAAGAAGTTACCTCTTAGGTTTATCAGAACAATCTAGACTTGAGCAGGTTCTACACGAGCGTAGAACAAACCACGAATTTTGACTTCCTCAGGCTCTTTCGCGCCTAAGTCGGTATCTGAAGGCTGTTCGCTCTCGAAAGTGCCTGCAATTTCACCAGTAGAGCTATCTACTTTCGCTATTTGTAGAAAAATTTTGCCATTGAGAACATCACCTCGCTTAACGTTGGCGTTAATGAGTTTTTGATTATCAGATCCGGCAGGGAGAGCCACCGCGTTATCATACCCACTGGTAACACCGCGACCTTTGGGGTCGAGGAAGGCAGAACCTCGATAGGAGGGGACTTTGAAGGAACCTTCAAAGTCCGTTGAGGTGTTAATGCTGGTCAAGCCAGGTTGTGTTTGAGCCACTAAGCCTTTGAGACTAAACAGGAAAGGTATGCTTTCACCGCCAGGCAGTTTGACTGTAATAGCTTGAAAGTCAAAGCCATCTTGTTCCACAAAGGTGAGGCTTTGATCTGGATTGATTTTGAGATCGCCACTAATTTGATCCAAGGAGTAGGTGCGGCGAGTCAACAATTTGCCAGCAACATATTCTGCTCGTTGCCGTTTATTAAGGGGTTCTTCTTTCACAAAGTATTGGGTTGGCTCTAAGCACAGTTCTTTTATGGCGTAAGACTGGCTACTATCTATGGGGATAAAACCACGACTTGTTTCTGCCAGTTGGGGGCATTTGACAGCCAAGCCGGTGCCTTTAATCTGGTCGTAGGTTAGGAACTCTGTACTACTCGATGATGGACCTTCACTACAAGCAGTAACTAAACCCAAGCATAAAGCCAAGAGTGCAACAATTAAAGCGCGAAACCTCATGGTTAACCTCAATGTCAAAAATTAATATTTAACTTGTAAAACTGCGCCCAAGCTTTGGTAAGCCCAAGCCGTGACTTAAACTTATCAGGAGTTATGCGTTTTTAAACGTGTTGCCTCCTTTAGCCCAAGCTTTAAACCTCAAACTACCCAAGCCACTGCATCTGTAGGGATACGTGGTTACAGGATGGTCAAAGAATAAGCAGTTTTACATACAGCCCATTGTTTTATGGGAAAATCAGCTGATCATCAGCCAGATCATACGATTTTTTTTAACTCAAAATCAAAGCTTTCTGATGTTTACTAACAAAGCGGGATCGCAAGTAGCGATCAGCAGGAGGCTTTAGCTTGTGCGTATCGCCGTTCGCGTTCGCCTTTGGCGTGGCGAAGCCTCAGCGTGTCCGTTCGGCTTCGCCGTGCCCGCAATGAGCGCAGCCGTGGCGTTAGCCATAGGGCTCAGGACTCCAGCAGCGGCAACAGTCTCGCCCGTGTC
Source organism: Brasilonema angustatum (assembly GCF_059505445.1). Classification (NCBI taxonomy): domain Bacteria; kingdom Bacillati; phylum Cyanobacteriota; class Cyanophyceae; order Nostocales; family Scytonemataceae; genus Brasilonema; species Brasilonema angustatum. The sequence continues at coordinate 147,326 of NZ_JCACKO010000145.1, forward strand.
ACGCCCAGAGGCTTGCGCAATACCTCGTTGCTTTTTTATCTGAGTCGTCAGAACTTCAACTGTTGCTCTACAGGTAGTTTTATGATTTTAAGTATTTATTAATACATGGTAAAAAGCTACAAATGTGCTTCATATATGAAATCCATAAGCTATGATTAAACAGGTCGTTAACAGCCATTGGTAATATAGATTTCTCAAATATATATAGGACTCGTATTTGATTTTTGACGAAGCTAGGTACACTTTTATTGCTTCTTAAGCGTTAAGCGTTAAGCGTTAAGCGTCTCTACTTTGTGATTCACCCTATGGCTAACGCCACGCCTTACGGTGAGACCAGCGCTCTTGGTAGGGTTTCCCTCGTGCCGGCTCTGGCGTATGCGCTTTGCGCACGCCCAGAGGTCTAAAGCGCAGCGAGACCGGAGGTCTTCCCCGGAGGGCTATCGGGGAGAACCTATGCCCTGCGGGCACGCTGCGATAGCCGTAAGGCGTGGCGTTAGCCATAGAGCGGTTCCACTAGCCCCTAAGGGGGCCGGAGCTAACGCGCTCCGCCAGATGCCTCTGTCGGGAA
>NZ_JCACKO010000146.1:0-36329 GCF_059505445.1 Brasilonema angustatum
CTGGATAATTTAACTTATTTACTACTTGCTTACTCCGGAAAGTGACAGAAGAGGGTTATAGCGGTTCTCAGTTGAGTCACATACAAATGTGATAAATTTATAACTGGGTGTATTCAGGAGTGTTTGATGAAAGCTTACTCAAATGATTTACGTCAAAAAATCATTAACGCTTATATTAATCGGGAAGGTTCATATCGACAACTAGCGCTAAAATTTAATGTTAGTCTTAGTTTTGTACAAACATTAATAAATCGTTATCAAGATATAGGTAGAGTTGAACCATTGCCACATGGAGGTGGTCAAAAACCAAAAATTAATCATAAAAATTCAGAAATATAACAAAAATTGGTAACAGAAAACAACGATGGCACTCTGGAAGAGCTATGTGAAATATTCCAGGCAAAAACCCAGATGAAAGTTAGCCGAGCCACAATGGGAAGAATGTTGCAGAGACTGGAATTAACGCGAAAAAAAAACTTTGCACGCCAGTGAACAAGATACGGAAAGAGTACAAAAATTAAGACAGGAGTTTTGGGAAATTATCCGTACATTTGACCCGAACAACTTGGTGTTTGTTGATGAATCTGGGGTCAATATTGCCATGACTCGACTTTATGCTAGAGCATTAAGAGGGAAAAGAGCGCATGGCGATAAGCCGGAGGCTTGACGCTGCGCGTATCGCCCTGACAAACGTGGAAAAAATGTGACAATCATTGGAGCCATCGGATTAAGGGGTATCGTTGGTGCAATGAATTTTAAAGGTGGGACAGATACTCTAGCTTTTAAAACATATATTAAAGAAGTTTTAGTTCCTAATCTTTGGCCAGGTGCTTGTGTCGTAATGGATAATTTTAGTTCTCATAAAGTTGCAGGTATTAAAGAAGCAATTGAAGAGGTTGGCGCTCACCTAATTTATTTATCTCCTTACTCACCGGATTTTTCACCAATCGAAAATTGTTGGTCTAAAATTAAAGAATTTTTACGCTCGCTCGCAGCCCGTACATATGAAGATTTAGATAAAGCGATTACAGAAGCTTTTGAGAGTATTAATTTGAGTGACATTCTTGGCTGGTTCAAACATTGCGGTTACTGTATGTGACTCAATTGAGAACCGCTATAGCCCTCTTCTGTCACTTTCCGGGTGAGCAATCTCTGGAAGGCTTATCAGGCAAACAATACAAGCTATCCTATTAGAAAAAAATGGGTGTGGTCTTTATTATTAGAAAAAAATTGTGCGATCCCTTACCAAATAAAAGCTCTAGAATTCAAAAATGGTAAATGTTTTCGGAGAGTGACAGAACAGGGATAGTAGTAGAGTCACCCACTACCGAATTCCCTTTACGGCGTTTTATCGTTGGGAACAGTCCCAGCCCAACGCGCTTAATATTGATTCCCGCGTTTATATCGCGATCAACGTTAAGCGAAAGTTTAGCGTCCCAGTAAGAGCGCATATCGCAGTCGGTAAAGACTATCTCGTCACGATACGCGAGCAATTGAGATGTGTATGCAGGATTCACTGCGATAACCCTAGCCCCAGCTTTCGCGGCTATGTATTCTAGGGTGAGGAAAAACTGTCCAAAGGCAGCGTCGTTCCAGGACTTGTTTAGTCCGGACTTAGCCGATTGACCATTAGGTAAAAATTTACCATCTTCATCAAGTTTTGCTTTGTTGCGTTTTGACAGTGCTTTTAGGTTTAAGTCCTCATGGACAAAAACTTTCTTGCCTGTCCGCACCAACCCATGAGCAGTCTTGAATGCCATGGTCTTTCCTCGCTTTTGCGATACGTTGATGTTCGCGTCCTTGGCGCTTGCCAAGTTTACGACGCGCTTTGCTCGCCTTAAGCTTCTTTTCCTTGCAACGCGCTACTTTAGCCAAGCGCTTTTCGGATTTTCTCAAAGACTTCAAAGAAGGTAGCTTAGTCCCCTCTGAAGTTGCCAAGTAATCTTGCTCATGCAGTACCGCGTCCATCCCTAAAGTGTTTTCCCACGTGGGAGTTATATCATCAGGGTTAAAAACTGGGACAGTTCGGTCTTCCAAACAAATAGTTGCGTACCAACCATCAGACTTTTTGGTTAGCAACATATTTTTGAGGACAAACCCATCTGGTAGTGGGCGGTGTAGCCGTATTTTCAACCAACCTTTAAGTTTTGAAATTGACAAGAACAGCCAATCTTTTTCTATCTTTTCAATAGTTATGGCTTGCCCTTCTATTCTCAAAGTTCGGTAACGCGCTGAATTCTAAAAGCGTGGTCGTCCACTACATTTTCCGTTGCTATCTCCTTGGAGAAAACGCTTAAATGCTAGGTTTACACGCTTTGATACGTCTTGTAGCGTTTGAGATGGTACAGACATGAAATCTAGCAATTCACCAGAATGGTGAACAATAACTAGGTCTTGTTTCAGGATTGGTAGCTGTTTCTTCTGAGAGTAAAAATCGGGGTTATTTCGTAGCTGTGGTAGTGCGCAAACCAGCGGACAAGAGTTAATATCATTGCGGTTATCTTGCCACCAATTAAACCTATCTCCAAGTTGCTTATTGTACCAATACTGAGCAATACGCAACCATACATTCAATTGTTGTTTTTGATTAGCGATTGGGTACGCACGGTATTGATAGTTAAGCAGCACTTAAAAATCACCTTTTTGTCAAATCTTTTTATTCTGACTATGGTTAGCTTAGACGTTGGAGATAAGAATGTCAAGCAGAAAAGGCAAAAAAGCTGTAAAAAATGTACCAATACTCCACGAAGAGTTAAAAGCCAAACATACAGTATGGCTTACACCTCAAGCCTGGGAGCGATTACAAGGTAAAGCAATAAGTAGTGGTATTAGTGTTAGTGAATTACTCGAAAAAATAGCTACCGAGCTAGAACTTTGATTGTCTTTAATAGCACGATAATTGGGGATACGTCAGCCATCCCACTCTAGCGCTTTCATCTGTGATGAGCATTGGTCGGGCGGGGATGTCTTCCTTATCCCCCGCCTTATATCCCGACACCAAACTGAGTACAGTTATGGTGCGGGGCTTACGGCGAAGAAGCTAAATGTTGAGTTCCACTTGATTCGACTCAACCTACAAAGTCAGCAGGGTAAGCGCATCTTGTCAATAACAACGTCTCACTATCAATAAAGGTCTAGTAACTTGCATTAATGCTTGCTTATTGACAATTATTAGGTGAGCACTTTCACTCTCAGAAAATCAATCAAACGAGAAATTCTTATGTTTTAGTTAACACACTAACCAAGGTTTTTGTCAATACTAATTTAGATATACTTACCCTAACAAAGTCAGAACTTACGCAAAAATAACATATTTGCGTCATTGTAGCTTAAGGAAGGAATCTCAGAGTCTTCTTCTTTCGTAACTCATGCCTAAATCATAAAATAAAGGTCTTGATGTTTACTTTATAAATCAGAATCTTTGGTAAATACAAAAGTTACTATCTTGATTAGAGAATCAAACAGGAGTATCCTTAGCAATCAACTGCCTTTTCTTGATAACTTTAACAAGTCAATGTTGCATTATACAGAAAAGTTCAGTATGGCACGTGAAAAACAAAAGGAACTTAAATGTATGGATTTTTTATCTGGATCTGCTTCAAACAATCTTCAAGATTCTCTATCTGCATTCAACCCATCTGCCACATTTCACTTTTACTTTGGCACTCCACAAGACATTATGAGTGCCACAAAGCTCTAAGGAAGCGGCAGCTCCATCTTTACGGTCAACAGCATTGCAGATGCAGTGGACCGTAAAGATGGGGCAATACTGTAAGGGTGAGTTACATCACCTTGGTTTAAGAGCACATTTTCAGGGTAGCGGTATCACTAACTGTAGTGGTAGCCTCAGTAATAAGTCAGGAAATAGTAGCAGTAGCATCTATAATTAGAACGATAACGTGACAGTGGTCTTCAGTACTCTCACCCTCAATCAAGCTTTAGTACGGTGGTGGCATATTCAATAATTGTCGTGATACAGCCAGAGTGCAAAACACGACTATCGCCACTAACCTGTTGAAATCGGGTGGTATCAACCCTAATGTGGCAGGCAACTTCACCAGCGATGGCAGTAGTGGATGTGGAGCCACAAAAGTAGTGTACTAGTAAACAATTATTGGGATGATTATATCTTGGTCATTAGCAAAGACTGGATGTGATCGTAAGCGTTTAAAAAGTTTTGAGCGCAAGCTCTTGCCAGTTAACATAGTTTATCGGTTAACAATCGCGTTGCAGTGTTAATATCCAGCAAATACCTAAATCATGAGATGAACGTCTTGAAATACCACATAGCTTTATGCCCTTCATGTGATTTAGAAGCGATCGCCCGAAATGCTCAAGCAGGAAAAAATCCCAGGCATGCAATATGGGATTTGAATCAGCTTTTGGGGGCGACGATTCATCAACCAGCAGGTGAGTCAGTTCTACCGATAGATAGAATGCGTGCAAGGATTATTGGTCGTCCTGAACACTGGGCTTTAGCACGCAAGTTATCCTTGGAGCTTCAGGAGGATGATGTCATATATTGCACTGGTGAAATCATAGGCTTTCCAATTGCCGCACTTTGCGGTGCGAGACAGAAGCGACCCAAAATTATTGTTTTTGTTCACAACTCTAATCGACCACGAAGTTCTCTAGCATTGAACTTGTTTCAACTAGCAGACCGAATTGATTTATTTGTCACACACAACCTTAATCAGGCTGAATTCCTTGGTCACTACCTGCACTTAAGTGAAAACCGAATTTATCTATTACCTTCAGTATCTACAGATCTGTCGTTTTTCACACCAGGATCGGTTTCACCAAACAAGTCGCGTCCAATTATTGGTAGTGGAGGTTTGGAGAAACGGGACTATGCAACTCTAGCTGATGCCACTAAAGACTTAGATGTCGATGTGAAGATTTGTGCTTTTTCACCCAGCACAAGAGCACCAAGAGGAGCATTTCCAAAAGTCACACCAAGTAATATGTCGTTTCGCTTTTACGAGTGGTGCGAGTTATTGCAGCTTTACCGGGATTCTGACATAGTTGTTTTAAGCCTTCTTGAGAATAATTTTAACGCTGGACTCACCACTGCGTTTGAAGCGATGGCTTGTAAACGACCTGTAATCATCACTCGCTCGCCAGGAATGATTAGTGATCTGATTGATTCCGGTGTTGCGATTGGTGTAAATCCTCATGATCCAATGGGGCTCAAGCAAGCAATCCAGGATCTTTTAAACAATCCTCAAAAAGCTGAAATGTTGGCTCACAAAGGTTATGAACTGGTACAGAACCAACACAATCATGATAAGTATGTTCAAGTTTTGGGGACAAAATTTGTTTCTAAATTTGGAGGCATAAAAAACTTGTCAAGTCCCTTGAGGGAAATTCAACATTCCAAATGATGAATTCAAAATTATCAATCCCCATACCCGTGGGCTTGATTCATAAGATACGGCATTATGAATTCTTTTTGAATTTTGTAAAGCGCGTGGCTCTAGGGCATATTTTTCATTTCAGGGTGTCTTAGCCGAAGGCGGCTTCTAAAGGAGCGCCGCCCTTGTTGATCATTGTCTGTTTTAGACATAACAAATACAGAAAAAGTTAAACACGATTTCTGTCCGTGCACTGAAATTCTGTGCTGCTTGTTGAGAAGCACTCGGCTTAGGCTAAACGCAGAACTGAAAATATGCCCACGAGTTTATTAATGGGATTGAGATTATTTTGTTTCATAGTTGAAGTCAATGCCTGGTATTATCCTGTGCACCTCTCCGTTAGAACCGTACATGTAGTAGGATAGGTAACTAGCAAGTTACCAGTATTGGCACTTTATCTACCTGATCTACCTGGCAACTGCTATAAAAGAACATTAAGCTTTGTTGGTGCAAGATGTCAGCCTCTTACGGGCGCGGCGATTGCGCAAAGCGCAGACGCCAGAGGCGTATCCCTCCCGTTACATATGAAAGAAACACAATATCTCTAAATCCTTGCTAGATAAGGGTTTGAAAATGTGTTTTTTAAGAGCAGTTCAACTGGCGGCGCACCACCCGCTACGAATGAAAAAAACACTCTTTTCACGCCCTATGGCTAACGCCACGCCTTACGGTGAGACCAGCGCCTCTGTCGGGAAAGCCCTCATTCGCGCTGGTCTCACCAGATACCTAGGTCGGGAGACCCTCATCAAGTACTGGCTCACGCCACATGCCTCAACGCGGGGAACCCGCGCACGGCAGTGGCTCCCCTACACCCCTACACCCTTACACCCCTGTGTTTCTTGAAAGTAGCTAAGCTGCCCTAGTAGTCTGCCAAGGTAACAATGCTTGGTTAATAGCAGCAAGAAAAATCTCTTTCTCCCCCTGCTTCCTCTGCTTCCCCTGCCTCCCCTGCTTGCCTTAACCCGGCAATTTTGGGTTGGTCGAGTACTAGGCAACTGTCCGTCCCTTTGTGCTTTCATTTTTGTAAAAATTGTTCTTTAGATGTATATTATTACTAGTAAATAAAATATGCGTAAAATTACTTAACTTTCACTTTAACTTTTTATAAACCGTGGAACATCTACTGGAAGCTTTAGGACGAATTCTCCAAGACAAGCCCCTTGGTTCCATTCAGCAGTTTGTACTTCATCAATCATTGCTAGGAAAAACTTACGGTGAAATGGCCAAAGGCTCAGGCTACGCTAGCGACTACATAAAGGAAGTTGGCTCCCAGTTGTGGCAAGACCTTTCAGAGGCACTTGGCGAAAGAATAACTAAAAAAAATCTGCATCTAGTTTTGAGCAGATTCGAGCAAGATAACGTTGTTCTGCACAACAAGCAGCCTCAACAACAGTTTCAAGCACATTTTGGTGCGCAAAAAACTTCTCTAGATTTAGTTACAGTAACCAAGCCAGACTTTCCAGGTGGTCCTGTACCACTGGCTTCTCCTTTCTACGTCAATCGCCCTCCCCTTGAAGAACTTGTTTGTACAGAAATCATGCAACCGGGTTGCTTGATCCGTATCAAAGCACCCAGAAAAATGGGGAAAAGTTCGCTGCTCAACAGAATGATTTTTCACGCTAAAAAACAGGATTATAAAACCGTTTATTTAGACTTTCAGGAAGCTGATGAAGAGGTTTTTGCATCGATAGAGAAGTTTTTGCGTTGGTTGTGCATCAATGTCAGCAGGCAGTTGAACCTGCCCCCCAATCTGGATGATTTTTGGGATGCAGAGATGGGCAGCAAGGTGAGCTGCAAAATTTATTTCGAGGGGTATGTGCTGCAATGTATTGAGAATAATGCAGTAGTCTTGGCTTTAAATGAAGTCAACCGGGTTTTTGAACATCCTAATATTGCTCAAGACTTCTTGCCAATGCTACGATTTTGGCACGAGGTGGCAAAACAAGATAGCATCTGGCAAAAATTGCGTTTAGTGGTGGTTCATAGCACAGAAGTGTATATCCCGCTCAAGCTTAACCAATCTCCTTTCAATGTTGGGTTGACAGTCTCACTACCGCCATTTACTCTCAAGCAAGTACAGAATGTAGCACAATCCTATGGAATAGATTGGGCCGCAAACGATCAAGGAGCAAGACACCTGATACCGTTACAAGTAATGATGGGAGGGCATCCCTATCTAGTGAGTCTTGGGCTTTATCATATATCTCAGGAGGAGGTGACGCTAGAGGAGTTATTACAAACAGCTCACACACTCGGTGGAATTTATAGTCAACATCTTAGAGAACTCTTAGCCCTACTCCAAGCTGATCCACAACTAATATCAGCTATGCAAGAGGTTGTGATGGGCAATGAAACAGTGCAGTTCGATGCGATCGCAGCTTACAAGCTAGAAAGCATGGGTTTGGTTCAATTAGACGACAATCAAGCAAAACCAAGTTGCGAGTTGTATCGCCTTTTCTTTAGCCAACAGCTTGCAAAGCAAAATTATACTAGCAATTGTTTGAAGTCGTTGAAGCAAGAACAACAAAAATCCAATCACATCAGCCAGACTGATGTGTTAAGTCAATTCCTCAATTTACGCTAATTTGCGCGGCAGCATGAAAGCTCCAATGAATTGACACTCAAAAGTTATTTATATCGGAGATGAAATGCGACGACGCATTGTCCATTTCATCTAATCCGGTAAAATCTGCCTTAGCGCAGCAGCTCCCCTTGCCCGCTTCCTCATTACAAGTTAACGGGATAAGAAGTGCACGATCTTGGCGGAAAAATCGCCCAAATATTAGCCAGTATACAAAAGACTTCTTGCAAAAGTCAAACAAGGTGAATGTCATTCTGAAGCGCGTAGCGGGCAAGGGAGGGCAGCGAAACGCAGTGTAGGAAAGAATCTCCACCAGATGTTTAGCTTCGCTCAACATGACAATTCAAGCACTTTTGCAAGAGGTCTATTGTTTATACATAAATGAAGTTGTTTTGGATGGCGATCGCCAATCCCAAATCTTCAAATGTCCAAAATTCGTAGTGTGACACTTTAGAGGATGTCTGAAAAGTAAGAAAGCCCACGTAACGGTATCCTGTCAGTAGAAAAAATACTTAAGTATGACAGCGTTACGAGAGCCATGAATCCATCGTATTTCAAGAAAATGCAACAGTAGTTAAGACAGTTAAGACAGTTAAGACAGTTAAGACAGTTAAGACAGTTAAGCAGATATTTAAAAGAATGAAAACACAGTTAAAACAGTAAAGAAAAAATAATGAAAAACTATAACTTATTTGCAGCTAGCGTGTGTCTGCAAACTCACAACTATAGTATGATGGCTGCAATCGATAACATCAGAAGATAGTTTTTGACGCGCTTTTGGTATCGTTTAGGCACACTGTAGAACTGCTAAAATCGGTTGAGTGGACGTTCTACAAGATTAGGGAGGAATGTATACTTGGTTGTGATTCAAAAATGTACCGATCAACTGAGATTTGTACCAACAACTAAAGCAGGTAGGTGTAATTGTAGTATGTAGTAGGTTTTTCTTCGCTTGTTTACAGGAAGATTGGTCACACAAATATCAATATATTGGTATCAGCCTCAAAGCAAACGAATGAGGTATCAACACTGGTATTAAACGTTTTATAGAGGTCGTTCAACATGTTTATCAAAGAGCAGTAGTTTCCAGAACCTATCTTTCGCTTTTTCATGAGAGTTAATATGAACAAAGTGAAAAATGTATATCTTCAAGTAGGTCGTGACTTGATGTTGAAAAATTTTATGTCATTTCATCTGACAGTTAATAGTTTTCGGCAAAGGGAACTGGGAGGATCAAATTATATCTATTGAAATTGTCGTGAAATGGTATCAAATACAAGATGATGTGAAATAACAGAAAAACTCAATTTTTGCTCAATACATAAAATATCCTCATACTTGGAGAGATAAATATTGTGATAAACAAAGTAGATACTCGACTAGTTCTAACCTTTGATGGTCAACAGAATTATATAGATTTTGGTAGAAATGATATTGGTGGTGTTTTTGCTGAGGGGAATTCCGCCTTTACAATTTCAGGATGGGTTAATCCTCATCAACTAACAAACAAAGCCAGCACTTATGGGACGCGCAATGTTTTTTTTGCCCGTTCTTCAGATATATACAGTGATAATTTTGAGTTCGGTATAAGTGAGTCAGGAAATCTAGATGTATACATTGATGAGAAAGTTGACAATGTGATCAAAAACTTTGGCAATGGAGAATTAAGTGTCGGACAATGGCACTTCTTTGCTATTGTTTTTAATCAAGGTCAACTAACCATATTTCTTGATGAGCATGAGTATGCTGACTCTTTGGCAGGTACCTCTTTAAACAAAGCAACTAGTTCTGTAACTCTTGGCGCGACTTTACACAACAACATATATTTCACAGGTCAATTAGCTAACATTAGCGTCTGGAATTACCCCTGTTCCCAAACGGAAATCCAAACGCAACGGTATCAGTTTTTAGTTGGGAATGAACAAGGATTAGTAGCTTACTGGGCATTAAACGAGGGAGAAGGGACTACAATCCGAGACCAAACTGGAAATGGTTATGATGGAAAGTTGCATGGCAATCCCACTTGGGATTTAGCAGAACTTCCATTTACGCTTGCACAATCCTCCAGTGAAGACGAGAGACAAGGTGAGACAGCAAGTGATTTAGAGGAAAACCCCCCTTTAACAGAAACTGCAGTACTACAGGAAGATTCCCCGACTCAAGCGACGACTGATTTAGCGCCAGTGATAACAGGGGATGAGGATCAACCAAAGGAAGAAAAAGAAACAAAGAAAAAATCTGCTAACGCCCAAACCTCTCTAACCTCCTCGCCAAAAGAGGAGGAAATCAAAATAAATCAAACTAGTCAAAGCGGAGTTTTAGTCACTATTCAACTGCAGGAACAATCAGAAACATTAACTCAGAAGGAATCCCAAGAAACCATGAATACAACAGCTAATTCCAAATATAAAATACTTGCCATTGATGGAGGCGGTATTCGAGGCATTATCCCAGCACTGATATTAGCAGAAATTGAAAAGCGCACACAAAAGCAGATTTTTAGTTTGTTTGATTTAATTGCTGGCACTTCTAGCGGAGGAATTCTTGCACTCGGACTAACTAAACCCGGATTAACTCCAGAGTTATCTGAGAATTTGTCAGTCGCCCAATACAGTGCTGAGGCTCTCCTGCAAATATTTCTTGAATATGGATGTGAGATATTTTATGAGCCATTCTTTGAAAGAATACTCGGTCAGATAGAGGATATATTTATCCAGCCAAAATATTCTTCTGAGGGCAGAGAGGAAATTTTAAGGCAATATTTTGGATACACTCCTTTAGAAAACAATCTCAAAGAAGTTTTCGTCACTAGCTACGATATCGAGCAGCGAATTCCTATATTCTTTACAAATAAATTGGAAAAACAAAAGACAGAATCTCGAAATTTTCGCAAATTATGTGGAGGTTTAACACTCACAGATGCGGCTTTAGCAACTAGTGCTACTCCCACTTATTTTGCTCCCCATCGTATTCCTACTTTCCATAATACAAACGGTTTTTATACTTTAGTCGATGGAGGATTGGTAGCTAATAATCCTTCGAGTTTGGCTATTTTGGAAGCACAAATTAGTAGACAAGAAAACAAACAAGTGCTCAATACAGAGGATATTTTGCTAGTGTCCTTAGGTACAGGTTCTCTGACGAGTGTCTATCCTTATAACGAAGTCAAAAACTGGGGACTGTTGCAATGGGGAAGACCGCTTTTAAATATGGTATTTGACGGTGGTAGTGAAGTCGTAGCCGGAGAATTAGAACGGTTGTTTGAATCTAATAACAAAGAAACTCAAACTTATTATCGGTTCCAAACGTTCTTAACTGGCGAATTGGAAGAAATAGATAATACCAAACCGGAGAATATCCGCAAGCTACAAGTCATAGCTCGTAAATTGATTACCGAAAAAAGCCAACAAATCGATGAGTTATGCAGTATTTTATCAAGCTAAATATTATAACATAATTTATAAGTTAAATCAACAATAACGCTATTTTACAGCGAAGGTTGTGTTGGACTAAGCTATCAGGTTAGGGTAAATAGAGAAAATTTTCTAAAATTTTAACCTTATCTGAGCGTGAGTCACTCTATTCTCGCTTAGTCTAGATTTAAAAATAGGTTTCTTTGTTTACAAAGACTCCAGTTTGATACCCTGAGTAATGTTTGAACCAAAACCTAAAATTTGAGGTAATTCCAATGGATGAAATCGTTAAAAAACTTGCCGGTCTGGGTCTTCCTGGCATAATTCTCGTGATTATAACAGCCACAGCAGGAGGCAGTTCTGCTGCTGTTGCTGCTGCCCTCACAGCGGTGGGAGGACCGTTTGGCATCTTAGGAGGTATAGGACTGCTTGGTCTAGTAACGGTTTTGGGGGATACTATAGCAGGATTTGGAATTGAAGCCATTCTTAAAGCCGTCTATGCAGAACGTAGCAAAACCGAATCCGTGAGATTTCTCCTCAAAGAAATTAATGATTTACCCATTTCAGACGAGCTAAAACTCAAACTGAAAAATCAACTTACCCCAGAAACTAATACTTATACTGTGCCATCTGATGAACCAAGGACAGTTGAAATTGTCGATGAATAATTTCACGGTGAAATTCGGTGAAATTCCAGATTGAATGTCACTATGTACAGACGTTGGCTCAATTTGTAACTTTTTGAATGCAAAGGAATGCGGAGTTAGCCCACGTAGAGTTTAGCCAAATTTAATCTGTTACAAATTTTGAGAAAAAATGGCCTTTGAGTCCAATTTTCCTGGATAAAATCCTCAAAGGCCATTACTCAAAATTATCTAACTGATAGTGTTCAAGTAGTTTCTCAAACAATGGTTATCTTATACCCTGATCTTCTTCATCCTTTAACCTTGGTTTGAGAAATATCTAGCTCATGTTACAACGTATTCATCAGTTATTTGAAAACCAAATTGTGTGAACTCCGCAAGCAATAGCTAACGCTTGCTCAATAAAAATCCAAAATCTGAAACATTTACATCCATTTCATTAAGTATATGCAAGAAAATTTGGTTAGTTCTACTCATTCTATTAATGATTCTTATGCTTTAACTGAGCAGGACCAACATAAAATCTTAGTGGAATGGAATGATACAACGGTAGATTACCCCAAACATTTATGTATACATCAGTTATTTGAAGCACAAGTGGACAAAACTCCAGACAATATTGCTGTCGTCTTCAATGAACAGAAACTCACATATCAAGAGTTGAACCACCGAGCCAACCAAATAGCACATTATCTACAATCTTTGGGTGTGGGAACAGAAGTTCTGGTAGGGATTTGCGTTGAACGATCCTTGGAAATGGTAGTGGGAATGTTGGGAATTCTCAAGGCGGGTGGAGCATATGTGCCCTTAGATCCAACGTATCCCAAAGAGCGTTTATCGTTCATGCTGTCAGATTCACAAGTGCCAGTGCTGCTGACTCAGGAAAAGTTTGTTACAGGTTTTACCGAAAGCGCGGTGAAAACGGTTTGTCTGGATACTGACTGGGAATCCATCAATCACCAAAGCCAAGAAAATCTGACAAGCGACGTGACGGCAGAAAACCTGGCTTATGTCATCTATACCTCTGGTTCTACAGGAACACCAAAGGGAGTCGCTGTACCGCATCGGGCTGTCAATCGGCTAGTATGCAATACCAATTACGTGCAGTTAGACAAGAGCGATGCCTGCGGCGGTAAACTACGCATTGCTCAAGCCTCAAATGCTTCCTTTGACGCAGCTACTTTCGAGATCTGGGGTTCTCTCCTGCATGGGGCTAGGCTGGTGATCATTCCTCAGAATGTTGTGCTTTCGCCCCGGGATTTTGCCGCGTGCATCCGCGAACAAAAAATTAGTGTATTATTCTTGACCACGGCTTTATTTAATCAGTTAGCGAGCATTGTTCCTCAGGCATTTAAAAACCTGCGGCATTTGCTATTTGGCGGCGAAGCTGTTGATCCCAAGTCGGTTCAAGCAGTTCTTAAGAATGAGCCGCCACAGCGATTGCTACATGTTTATGGCCCGACTGAGAGTACAACATTTTCTTGTTGGTACTTGGTGGAGGATGTTCCAGAAGGAGCAACTAATCTACCGATTGGTCGCCCAATTTCCAATACACAAATATATATACTGAATTGCAAACTTCAACCAGTCTCAGTTGGTACTGCTGGTGAATTATATATTGGCGGCGACGGCTTGGCACGAGGCTACCTAAATCGCCCAGATTTAACCAAAGAAAAATTTATTCCTAATCCCTTTGGCAATTCAAAATTATATAAAACAGGTGACTTAGCCCGCTATTTACCAGATGGCAACATTGAGTTTCTGGGTCGAGTCGATAATCAGGTGAAGATTCGCGGCTTCCGCATTGAACTGGGAGAAATTGAGGCGCTTTTGAGTCAACACTCGGATGTACAGCAGGCTGTGGTAATTGCCCGTGAAGACATTCCTGGTGATAAGCGTCTTGTTGCTTATATTGTCCTTAATCACAAGCTGGAAGCGAACACCACTACTTTGAAATGTTTCCTTGAAGAAAAGCTGCCCAATTATATGGTGCCAGCAGTCTTTATGATTTTGGACTTTTTCCCCCTCACTCCTAATGGGAAGGTGGATCGTCGCCATCTGCCCGCCCCCGATCGCTCACGCCCCGATCTCGAAGAAACCTTCGTCGCACCTCGTAACCCAATTGAGGAGAAGTTAGCGATCATCTGGGCTGAGTTACTGGGACTTGAGCAGATTGGAGTTAATGATAATTTTTTCGATCTGGGTGGTCATTCTCTAATTGCAACTCAAATACTTTCTCGCGTGCGCGAAGTTTTCCGAGTCGAGTTATCCTTTCACCAAATATTTGCAAACCCCACCATAGAAAGTTTAGCTCAACTCATAGCAGAGGGTGACAAAGAGAAGCAGTTGCAGCGTCCTACCATAGAACGAATTCCCCATGAGGGACTTTTGTCAGTCTCCTTTGCCCAAGAACGAGTGTACTTCATCCAGCAATTAGCGCCGGAAAATAGTGCCTACCAATTCCAGGCAACGATGCGATTTCAAGGTCGGCTTGATGTCACGGTATTACAACAGTCTCTTGATGAGATTGTGCAGCGTCATGAAATCTTTCGCACGACTTATCCGGCGATAAATGGAAAGCTATTTCAGGTCATCAACCCACATCAACCAATCAGTTTCACAGTGATTGATCTCCAGTCATTCCCTGAAGCTGAACGTGAAGCCGAAATTCAAAAGCTAGTTGAGACAGAAGTGCAGCAGCCCTTTGACATGAATCAACTACCATTAGTTAGGTGGGTTTTGTTGAAGTTGAGCGACCAAGAACATCTGTTGATCCACATTGAACATCACATGGCTCATGATGGTTGGTCATTCAACGTGTTCCTGGGTGAGTTGGTAGAACTTTATCAAGCATTCTCTTTGGATCATCCTTCCCCGCTTCCCGAACCACTCTTGCAGTTTGCGGACTTTGCCCATTGGCAGCGAGAATGGGTCAAAAGCCAGGAAGCCGAAGCCCAATTGACCTACTGGCAACAGAAGTTATCAGGCAGTTCACCCCTGTTAGAATTACCATTAGACCGCCCACGACCAACAGAGCAAACTTACCAAGGCGATCAAATCAGGATGGAACTTCCCATCGACTTGTGTGAATCTCTCAGAGTTCTCAGTCGTCGAGAGGGGGTGACTTTATTCATGACGATGCTGGCAACTTTTCTGGTAATGTTGCACCGATACACTGGGCAAGACGACATTAGTGTGGGGACTGCTGTTGCCAATCGGCGGATGCACGAGATAGAGAAGTTAATTGGCATGATTGTCAATAACTTGGTTTTACGCACTGATTTGTCAGGTGATCCCACATTTCGGGAGTTACTTGGTCGAGTGCGCCAAGTGACAATGGAAGCTTATGCTAACGAAGACCTACCCTTCGATAAAGTGGTGGAAGTTCTCAAGCCAATACGCAACTTGAGTCACAATCCCCTGTTTCAAGTGATGTTCAGCTTCCATGATTCCCCAATGCCGGACTTGAGTCTCCCAGGCTTGGACATCAGCTTGCATGAACCCATCAGCAACAAATCCGCCAAGTTTGATTTGGATTTTCTGGTTATACCGCGTCTTGAACAACGTGTGCAGAACGGTTCTAAAACACGAGCCAAGGGAATCACCTTAGTCTTAGAATACAATAGCGACCTCTTCGATGCTGCTACAATCCAACAGATGGCAGAGCAGTATCAAAAATTATTGTTAGAAATAATAGCTAATCCAGAGCAACACATTGGTAAATTACCTCTGTTAAGTCAATATCAACAAAAGTTGCTGCTGGAATGGAATAAAACTTATAGAGAATATACTCAAACAGAGTGTATTCATAAATTGATTGAGTCTCAGGTGGAGTTAACGCCCAATGCTATCGCGATAGAGCAGGATGGTCAACAATTAACCTATCGTGAATTGAGCGATCGCACCAATCAACTAGCACACTATTTGCAAAGTTTGGCAGTCAAACCAGAAACCCTAGTTGGTATCTGCGTTGACCGTTCCCTAGATATGATTGTCGGCTTACTGGGCATTCTCAAAGCAGGTGGTGCTTATGTTCCCCTAGATCCTGCTTATCCCCAAGAGCGACTGGCTGATATTCTGGAAGATACGCAACTGGGCATCCTGCTGACTCAAGAAAGATTCCGGTCTCAATTACCAGACTATACCGGAAAAACAATTTGTTTAGATACGGACTGGTCAGTCATTGCTCAACATAATACAGCTAACCCGATTAGTGAAGTTCAACTCCACAACCTTGCTTACATTATTTACACCTCTGGTTCCACAGGCAAACCCAAGGGGGTGATGGTTGAACATCGGTCACTGATAAATTTTGTCATAACCGCCATTCATGAATATCGAATTCATGCAGCCGACCATATTCTCCAATTTGCCTCAATCTGCTTTGATACATCTATTGAAGAAATCTTTCCTTGTTTGTGTGTTGGTGCAACATTAGTACTACGCACCGAACAAATGCTGCACTCTAGCGACGAATTTTGGCGATGTTGCCAACAATGGCAGTTAACTGTTTTGGATCTGCCTACAGCTTACTGGCATCAGTTGGTAGCGGAACTTAACCCTCAAGATTCCCGGATTCCCGAAGGTCTGAGAACTGTAATTATTGGAGGAGAAGAAGTTCAACTGGAAAAAGTGAAGCACTGGTACAGTAGTGTTGCTCACTTCCCTCATCCACCCCAATTATTTAATAGTTACGGACCAACAGAAGCAACGGTTGTCACCACCTTACACCACCTCAATTCCTTAACAGCCACCGACGTTTCGATTGGACAACCCATAAGCAATGCTCAGGTTTATATTTTAGATCAATATCTGCAATCTGTGCCCATAGGAGTTCCTGGAGAACTGCACATTAGCGGTGCAGGATTAGCAAGAGGGTATTGGCAACGCCCTGAACTGACGGCGGAGAAATTTATCCAAAATCCGATTGCTTATGCCACCTGCGACCGACTCTATAAAACAGGGGATTTAGCAAGATTTCGAGCAGATGGTACCCTGGAATATCTCGGTCGAGTTGACGATCAAGTGAAAATTCGCGGCTTCCGGATCGAGTTGGGAGAAATTGAGACGGTGTTACGTCAACATCCACAGGTGCACCAAGCTGTCGTCATTGCACGCGTTGACATTCCCGGACAAAAGCGACTTGTGGCTTATGTCGTACCCCACCAGCTGCAACCAACCACCGATGAATTGCGCTATTTTCTCAAACAGAAACTGCCAAATTACATGGTGCCCTCGGCGTTCGTGCTGCTAGAAGCGTTGCCGATGACTCCCAACCGAAAGATAGACTACCACGCTTTACCAGTCCCCGACTTTTCTCGCAGTGTCGAAGATAAATTTCTTGCCCCTCGTACACTTACAGAAGAGAAATTAGCGGCAATCTGGTCAGAAATCTTAAGACTAGAAAAAGTCGGCATCCACGATAACTTTTTTGAATTGGGCGGAGACTCCATCCTCAGCATTCAGATAATTTCCCGTGCCAATCAGGCGGGTATCCAAATTGCTCCAAAACAGCTATTTAAGTATCAAACGATTGCTGAGTTAGCTGCCGTGGCAGGTATCACTCGGTCTATCAAAGCAGAACTTGGCTTAGTGACAGGAACGGTTGTGTTGACACCAATCCAGCAATGGTTTTTCGAGCAGAAATTGTCCGAACCTCATTACTTTAACCAGTCCGCACTGCTGGAAGTGCCAGCAGAGTTGACACATGAGCAATTACAGCAAGTTGTACAACAATTGTTACTGCATCATGATGCTCTACGTCTGCGGTTTATGCCAGAAGGCGAACATTGGCAGCAAATTAACGCCGACACCCTAGAAATTATACCATTAAATGTCGTTGATTTGTCGCACCTTTCGCCAGAAGCACAAGAAACAGCGATGAATGCTGCGGATGTTGAACTTCAGGCTAGTCTGAACTTATTTACTGGATCAATCGTACGAGTAGCACTGTTTCAATTGGGCAAAAATCAACCAGGTCGGTTACTGTTCATCATTCATCACTTAGCAGTAGATGGCATTTCCTGGCGAATTTTGCTCGAAGATTTGGCTACCGCCTATGAACAAATCAGCCGTGGCGACGCTATTAAATTACCACCGAAAACAACTTCCTTTCAATATTGGAGCGATCGCCTGACAGAATATGGACAATCAGAGGCGATCGCCACGGAGTTAGATTACTGGCTCAGTGAGTATAATTTTAAAGTTACTGCCTTGCCAGTTGACTATCCTTCAAATAAAGAAGATAACACCGTAGCCTCAACCGCTTCTATGTCACTTTCTTTAACTGAAGAACAAACCCGCGCCCTATTGCAAGATGTACCCTCTGCCTACAACACTCAAATTAATGATGTGCTGTTGACTGCCTTAGTGCAGAGTTTTTCTCAATGGACGGGAGAACGTTCTCTGCTGATTGATCTTGAAGGTCATGGACGAGAAGATTTGTTTGAGGATGTGGATTTGTCGCGCACTCTAGGTTG
Organism: Brasilonema angustatum; assembly: GCF_059505445.1. Taxonomy (NCBI): domain Bacteria; kingdom Bacillati; phylum Cyanobacteriota; class Cyanophyceae; order Nostocales; family Scytonemataceae; genus Brasilonema; species Brasilonema angustatum. The sequence goes on from NZ_JCACKO010000146.1 coordinate 18,532, forward strand.
GTTTACTACCTTATTCCCCGTTCGGTTACAGCTAGAAGAAAGTGACCATCCAGGAGAAGCTTTAAAGTTAATCAAAGAACAACTGCGGCAAATCCCCAACCGGGGCATTGGTTATGGTGTACTGCGATATTTGAACGAAAACGTCGCAATACGCACAAAACTACAAGCGCTACCCCAACCACTAGTGAGTTTTAACTACCTTGGTCAGTTTGATCAGGTGCTTAGGGCATCTGACGTGTTGGGTTTAGCCAAAGAATTTAAAGCTGAACAAAGTTTACTCAATAAGCGCAGCCATCTGTTAGGAATTAGCGGATTCATTCGCGCAAAAAAACTAGAAATGACTTGGGCTTACAGCGATAAAATTCATAAACGAACCACCATTGAGCGTTTAGCTTTGGGGTTTATGGAAGCATTAAAAACCCTGATTGCTCACTGTCAATCACCTGATGCGATCGGTCATACTCCTTCTGACTTCTCAGCAGCTAAACTCAGCCAAAAACAGTTAGATAAATTCTTATCCAAAATCAACAAAGATAAAACCAAGAAGAGGTAGTTTCGTGGATAATATCGAAGACCTTTATGAACTTTCACCCATGCAGCAGGGGATGCTCTTTCATACCCTTTATGCACCAGAATCGGAAATTTATTTTGAGCAATTGCTTTGTATCTTCTCTGGGGAATTGAATTTTCCTGGCTTTCAACAAGCTTGGCAGCAAATTGTTGCGCGACACCCAGTTTTACGCAGTTCCTTTTATTGGGAAGAGATAGAAAAGCCCTTGCAAATGGTGAGTAAGCAAGTGGAACTCCCGTGGGTGGAATTGGATTGGCGTCATTTAACAGCCGATGAACAACAACAGCATTTAGAGGATTTTTTAGAAGGCGATCGCCAAAAAGAATTCGATCTTTCTGAAGCTCCCCTAATGCGCTTCACCATCATTCAGCTTGGGGAACAAACTTATCAATTTATCTGGAGTCATCATCATATTCTCTTTGATGGCTGGTCGATGCAGATTGTGCTGAAAGAAGTTTTAGCTTTGTATGAAGCTAATCAACGAGGCGAACATTTACGCCTGCTTCCCGCTCGTCCCTATCGAGAGTATATTGATTGGTTACACCAACAAAATATTACTCAGGCAAAGAACTTTTGGCAACAAACTCTCCAGGGGTTTGAGGTTCCTACGCCTTTAATAGGGAACAGGCAACAGGGAACAGGGAACAGGGAATACAATGAAAAACTTTTCCAATTATCTCAAACAGTAACTGACAAGCTGCAATATGCGGCGCGACAGCATCATTTAACTTTGAATAATTTGGTGCAAGGAGCATGGGCACTGCTACTTTCCCGTTACAGTGGGGAAAGCGATGTGGTTTTTGGTGCAACTGTATCCGGTCGCCCACCGAATCTAGCGGGAGTCGATTCAATGGTTGGGCTATTGATCAACACTCTTCCTATACGGGTACAAGTTACAGCAAAAACAGAATTATTGCCCTGGCTCAAGCATTTACAAACCCAAGCATTTGAGCAGGAACAGTATACCTACTACTCTCTGGCAGAAATTCAGCGCCTAAGTAATGTTCCCCCAGGAATACCACTGTTCGAGAGCCTGTTAGTATTTGAGAATTATCCGCTCGATTCTGCTGAGCAGGAAAATAAAAAAACTTTAGAAATTAGTCATCTTCGTTGTTTTGAACGCACGAATTATCCTTTAACGGTAGTGGTTAATCCTGAATCACAATTGTCTGGCAGGATTATCTATGATACTAGTCGTTTCGAGGAACAAACAATTGAGCGCATGATTGGACATTTCCAAACATTGCTAGAAGGAATGGCAGCCAATCTACAACAAGATATTTCCCAATTATCTCTGCTTAGTGCAGCTGAACAAGAACAATTAATTCTACAGGAAAATCAACAAAAAAGAAATTCTATTCATTACAAATGTATTCATACTTTATTTGAAGAACAAGTAGAAAAAACCCCCAACGCAGTAGCAGTTGTCTATGATAAACAACACTTAACTTATAGGGAGTTGAATAACCGCGCCAATCAATTAGCCCATTACCTACAAGATCTGGGAGTTAAACCCGAAGTACGGGTGGGAATTTGTGTCGAGCGTTCACTTTTAATGGTGATAGGAATACTCGCTATTCTCAAAGCGGGTGGGGCTTATGTTCCGTTAGATCCGGCTTATCCTTCTGAAAGACTGGCGTTGATGATGGAAGATGTACAAACACCCATCTTACTAACACAAACTCATTTGTGCGAGCAGGTGCCAATCTATAATCAAACTGTAGTGAATCTTGACTCAGACTGGGAAATAATTGCCCAATACAAAGAAGACAATTTGCCAAGTGAAGTTAATCCAGAAAATTTAGCTTATATCATTTATACCTCTGGCTCAACCGGAACACCAAAAGGAACAGAAGTTCCCCACCGTAGCATTATCGGTTTTATGTTTGGGGTTGATTACATTCAACTTGATGCAGAACAAATTTGGCTACAACATTCATCGATTTCTTGGGATGTACTAACCCTAGAACTTTGGCCGCCCTTGCTTTACGGGGGACGTTGTATACTTTACCCAGATAAAATTCCTACACCTCTTGGCTTAAGCCGCATCATCCAAGAACAAGCAGTTAACACCCTCTGGCTGACTACAACCGTATTCAATCTCATGATTGACACGATACCTGAAAGTTTGTCAGGCGTTAAACAACTGCTGTTTGGGGGAGAGTCCGCTTCTACACCTCATGTTCGTCGCGCGATAGAACTATTGCCGGAAACGCAAATTATTCATGCTTATGGTCCTTCGGAATGTACAGTGTTTACCTCTTGTTATCCGATTCCCAAACAATTTGGTCAAAATGTTCATTCAATTCCCATTGGAAAACCCATCGGTGACAGAACAGTTTATCTACTAGATAGAGATTTACACAGAGTTCCAATTGATGTTCCTGGAGAACTCTATGTGGGTGGGGCAAGTGTTGCTAGAGGTTACTTAAATCAACCACAATTAACACGGGAAAGATTTATTCCTAATCCTTTTGTTGAGGGTGACACACTTTACAAAACCGGAGATTTAGTGCGCCGTCTTCCTGATGGAAATCTGGAATTTTTAGGTCGAATAGATACACAGGTAAAAATTCGCGGCTTTCGTATTGAATTAGAAGAAATTGAAACGGTTTTAATTCAACACCCAGGTATAAAACAAGTCGTAGTCATTGCGCAGGAAGACGAACCTGGGAACAAGTACTTAATTGCCTATCTCCTAACCACGGACAACCCACCAACTGCTAGCACTCTGCGAAACTTCCTCAATCAAAAGCTGCCCGACTACATGATTCCCGCTGCTTTCGTATTTGTTGAGAAATTTCCTCTGACTCTTAATGGTAAGATAAATCGTCGTGCTTTGCCTGCTCTAGATACTTCCCAAAGAAATCTAGAGGTTAATTTTGTTGCTCCGCGCACGCCTACCGAACAAGAACTAGCTACCATTTGGACTGAAGTTCTCAAATTAAAACAGGTGGGAATTCACGATAATTTTTTGGAGTTGGGGGGACATTCTTTACTGGCTACCCAAGTCATTTCTCGATTAAGAGAAGCCTTTTCTCTAGATTTTCCTCTGCGTTATCTGTTTGAAAATCCGACCATTGCCGAACTCGCCCAAAAAGTGATTGCTCAACAAATTGAACAAGCAGAAAATGATGAGCTAACACAGATTTTAGGTGATGTTGAGCAGTTATCAGAAGAAGAAGTGACCCAGCAATTACTTTTTTGAGTATCAACAGCATTTTTTTTATTTCTCTGTGTTTTCTGTGCTTCTATTCAAAAAAAACTAATTTTTAACGATAAGTATTATGAGCGATATACTAAAACGTCTTGAAAAACTTTCGCCAGAAAAGCGAGAATTAGTCCTACAAAAACTGAAAAAACAACAGCAATCTTCACAAAATGACCACAGGTTAACTCCCCCCCTCACACCCGTATCGCGGGAACACCCCCTTCCTCTCTCCTTTGCCCAACAAAGATTGTGGTTTCTTGACCAACTAGAAGGGGAAAATTGTGTCTACAATGTTCCGTTTTTCTGGCAAATTAGCGGATTTCTGAATATCAGTGCTTTAGAACAAGCGATCGCAGAAATTGTTCAACGTCATGAAGTCTTACGTACTAGTTTCTCAGTTGTCGATGGATCGCCAATACAGGTGATTCATGCTCATTCCCAACTGATGATACAGGTTCTAGACTGGCGACAATTGACAGAAAAAGACCAGTTCAGCAAAGCACAGCAGTTAGCCACAGAAGACTTGCAACAGCCATTTGACTTATCAAACCCACCTTTGCTGCGGGTAAAGTTGTTGCAACTAACTGACCAATCCCATCTACTGTTGCTCGTCATCCATCATATCGTTTGTGATGGTTGGTCAATGGACATATTCCGCCGTGAATTGTTCACCCTTTATACCGCATTTTGCGCCAAAGAGCCGTCTCCCTTACCCGAATTATCGCTACAATATGCAGATTTTGCTCACTGGCAAAGACAATGGTTACAGGGAGAGGTACTCCAAAAGCAACTTAATTACTGGCAAAAACAATTAGCTGAAGTTCCGCCCCTGTTAGAATTGCCAACAGATCAACCCCGCCCTTCAGTTCAAAGTTTTAGGGGGCGTAGCGAGTTTTTGCAACTCAATCAAGATCTAACACAGAAGCTGAAGCGTTTAAGTCAGGAGTCAGGAACCACCCTGTTTATGACAATACTTGCAGCATTTACGCTGTTACTGTCGCGCTACAGTGGACAAGAGGATATTGTTGTTGGTTCTGCGATCGCCAATCGCAACCGTCGTGAAACAGAAACACTAATTGGCTTTTTTGTCAATACCCTAGCTTTGCGTACCAACCTGCAAGGGAATCCAACTTTCCTAGAATTACTTAAACGGGTGAAGCAAGTCACCTTGGATGCTTACGACCATCAAGACTTACCTTTTGAAAAACTAGTTGATGAATTGGGTAAGGAGCGATCGCTTTCTCATCATCCCCTGTTTCAAGTGGCTTTTAGCTTGCAAAATGAAACTCCAGATAAACTAGAAATTCCTGGATTAACTCTCACCCGTTTTCAGTGGGAAAATACAACGACGCTGTTTGATTTGTCGCTGATTTTTCGAGAAACGCCGCAGGGATTGATCGGAGAATGGGAATATGCGACAGATTTATTTGAAGCTAAAACTATTCAAAGGATGGCGGGACATTTTGAAGTTCTGCTTGAGGCAATTGTTGATAACCCTCGACAACCGATCAATACTTTGCCTTTAATGACAGCGGCGGAACTGCTACAACTACAAGCCTGGAATCAAACTCAAACTGAATATCCTGAAGATCAAACTCTAGTTGACTTATTTGAACAACAAGTTGAAAAAAATCCTCATAATATCGCTTTGGTGTTTGAATCTCAAAGCTTGACTTATCAGCAACTTAATCAAAAAGCTAATCAATTAGCTCATTATTTAATTCAAAATCACCAAATTCAGCCAGATACCTTAATTAGTATCTGTGTCGAACGCTCTATTGAGATGATTATTGGTGTACTCGGTATCCTTAAAGCAGGTGGGGCTTATGTGCCGATTGACCCCAATTATCCCAAACAGCGGATTGGGTTCATGTTAGAAGATTCTGGGACATCGGTGTTGCTGACCCAAAGTTTCCTCACTGATCGACTACCACTAACTGAACTGGAAAACTCGCCTAAGATTATTTGTTTAGATCGGGAAACTTTTGCCCAAGAGTTAATAGATAATCCCAGTCCTCAAAGTACACCATTAGATTTGGCTTATGCGATCTATACCTCTGGTTCCACCGGACAACCCAAGGGAGTAATGATTTCGCATCGAGGACTGGTGAATATGACTTTGGCAGTTAACCAAGTTTTACAAATTCAACCCCAAAGCCGTTTGCTTCAGTTTGCTTCTTTCAGCTTCGATGCCTCAATTTCAGAAATTGCTACTGCCCTCGCCGCAGGCGCTTGTTTGTATCTTGCTAAAAAAGAAAGCTTGTTACCTAGTCAAAGCTTGGTTGACTTCTTAGCTGAACACAAAATTACCCACAGCTTTTTACCTCCTTCAGCTTTATCTGTCTTACCTCAAGCCACCTTACCGGATTTGCAAACCATAGGGGTTGGTGGTGAGGCTTGCCCAGCAGAATTAGTTACCCAGTGGGCACAGGGACGGCGTTTCTTTAATTGCTATGGACCAACGGAATCTACGGTGAATGCTGCGATCGCTCTAGTTGAACCCAATGGCAAAAAACCGCCTATCGGTAAACCGTTGCCCAATATCCGCATCTATATTTTAGATGCAAATAATCAACTATTACCCCCAGGAATACCAGGCCAATTGTGTATTGCTGGCGTTGGTTTAGCCAGAGGCTATCTTAATCGTCCTGAAATGACCGCCGAAAAATTTATTGAAGTTGAATTCTTCGGTAAAATCGAGCGAATTTATAAAACTGGCGACTTGGCAAGATGGAGAGATAATGGAAACCTTGAATATCTCGGTCGCATTGACGATCAAATTAAACTGCGGGGCTTCCGCATTGAATTGGGTGAAATTGAATCACTATTATTGCAACACCCATCAGTAAAAGAAGCCGTTGTCATTTTATATGAAACTGATAGTAATCCCCGGTTAGTAGGTTATGTCACGGCGGTAGAAAAATCCGTTAATTTAGGCGGTCAACTCAAAGACAACCTAAAAATTCGCTTGCCGAATTATATGATTCCTAGCCAGATTATGGTCTTGGATAAGTTGCCCCTTAGCCCTAACGGTAAACTAGATCGTAAAGCTCTACCAGCACCAGATCCAGCTACTTGCAATGACTTTGAAATGCCTGTAACTCCCACAGAAGAACTACTGGCTACTTTATGGCAAGGTTTGTTAAAAGTTAAGTCTGTTGGTCGCCCTGATAACTTCTTTGAACTGGGAGGACATTCCCTATTAGCAACCCAATTGGTTGTCCGTATTCGTGACAGTTTTGGAGTAGAATTACCTGTCCGCAAGGTATTTGAGCAGAGCGTTTTGTCTGAGTTGGCTACAGTTATTGACAAAGCTGCTTTCGGGTTCACCCTACCTCCGATCACACCCCAGCCAGAAAATGAAGCCAAAACTCTGTCCTTTGCCCAATCAAGACTCTGGTTTTTAGCCCAGCTTGAAGGTAAAGGCACTTCGGCTACCTACAATATGTCAGCGGCTCTGCAACTTGACGGCAATTTGTGTATAAAAGCTTTGCGTGCAAGTTTTGAGTATCTCCTCGAACGCCATGCTATTTTACGCACCTATTTTCCTGCACTGGAAGGAGAAGCCCAAGTAGTCGTTAAAAATCTAGAGGATATAGAAGTGCTGGAGATCGTAGATTTACGGGAAGCGCCTCAGCCTCAAGAGGAAATTGTACAACGTTTAGTCGATACTCATGCTCAAGAACCCTTTGACTTAAATACTGGTCCCCTGTTCAAGGCGAAACTGTTGCAACTAAGCGAACAGAAAAATGTGCTGCTGCTTAATATGCACCACATTATTAGTGATGGTTGGTCAATGGGAGTGTTTAAGCGTGAATGGGAACAGGCTTATGCTGCTTTTGCTGCGGGGAATACTCCTCATTTGTCACCGTTGCCGATTCAGTATAGTGATTATGCAGCTTGGCAGCGAAGCTGGTTACAAGGTGAGGTTTTAGAAAGACAGGAAAATTACTGGAAACAACAACTAGGCGATGCTCCCCGATTGCTGGATTTGCCTACCGATCATCCCCGTCCAGCGCAACAAAGTTACCAAGGTGGGCGCGAGGAATATTGTTTGAGCAGTGAACTGACTCAGAAACTTAAAACAGTGAGTCAGAAACATGGGGTGAGTTTGTTTATGACCCTGTTAACGGCTTTTAGTATCTTACTATCTCGTTATAGCCGTCAAGAAGACTTATGTGTCGGTACTGCGATCGCCAACCGCACTCATAGCTACACAGAAGGGTTAATCGGTTTTTTTGTCAATACTTTGGTATTGCGAAGTCAAGTCAAACCAGAGCAAGGATTTAGCGAGTTACTTCAACAAACCCGCCAAACTTGCTTAGATGCTTACGCTCATCAAGATATTCCCTTTGAGTATTTGGTAGAACAATTACAACCAGAGCGCAATCTGAGCCATAATCCCTTATTCCAAGTGATGATGGTGCTGCAAAACGCGGTAGGGGCGGGGGTGAATGTTAGTTTACCAGGGCTAGATATTCAATACCTAGAACAAAGTTTCCCGTTTGCCAAGTTTGATTTATTGCTAGATTTGTGCGAAAGAGATGACCAACTACATTGTATGTGGGAATATGCCACAGATTTATTTGAGGCATCAACAATTAGGCGCATGGCGAGACATTTTGAAGTTTTGCTGACAGCAATTACTCAAAATCCCCAACAGCCTATCAGTAAACTACCCTTAATCACTACAGCAGAAATCCAACAACTGCTAACCTGGAATCAAACCGATACCGATTACCCCCAAAACCAGACTTTGGTAACTCTGTTTGAACAACAAGCAGCACAAACTCCCGATAACATTGCCGTGGTGTTTGAAGGTCAAAGCTTGAGTTATCAAGAACTCAACCAGAAAGCCAATCAGCTAGCGCATTATTTGTTGGAACTCAAAAGGCAGCAACAACTGCCTGACAACTCATTGATAGCGATTTGTCTGGAGCGATCGCTATCTATGGTCATTGGTTTACTCGGTATTCTCAAGGCAGGGAGCGCTTATGTACCGATTGATCCCAATTATCCCCGCGATCGCATTTCTTTAATGCTTGAAGATAGTGCAACTCCCATACTGTTGACAACTAACCTAATTAAAGAAAAATTGCCCCTTGACAAACTGGAAAAGCTCTGTAATGTTCTCTGTTTAGAGACAGAAAGTTTTACTGAACAGCTAATAGATAATCCCCGTTTCCAAAGCTATCCCAATGATTTAGCTTATGTCATCTATACTTCCGGCTCGACTGGTAAACCTAAAGGTGCAATTAATGCCCATCTTGGGATTGTTAACCGTCTTTTATGGATGCAAGATACCTATCAACTGACATCTCAAGATTGTGTCTTGCAAAAAACCCCTTTTAGTTTTGATGTGTCAGTGTGGGAATTTTTCTGGCCACTGATAACGGGGGCTAAATTAATTGTGGCTAAACCAGAAGGGCATAAAGATCCAGGTTATCTATCCGAAATCATTGTTAAACACAAAATTACAACACTTCATTTTGTCCCATCGATGCTGCAAGCTTTCTTACAAACTTGTGATTTTGAACACTGTCGCAGCATTAAACGCGTCATTTGTAGTGGTGAGGCTCTTAGTCTTGAAATGCAACAGACTTTTTTTCAAAAGTTTAACGCATTGGGAACAGAACTTCATAATTTATATGGCCCTACTGAAGCAGCAGTAGATGTGAGTTTCTGGCAATGTCAGCCCAATCAGCCTTACTTCTTTGTCCCTATTGGTAAACCTGTGGCCAATACCCAACTTTATGTGTTGGATAAAGATCAAAATCCTTTACCGATTGGCATTCCAGGTGAATTATATATTGGCGGTATTCAAGTCGGAAAAGGTTATCTTAATAGTGCAGACTTAACTGCACAAAAATTTATTGAACTGAACTTATTCGGTAAGTTAGAACGGGTTTACAAAACTGGCGACTTAGCCAAATGGTTAGCTGATGGCATTTTGCAATATTTGGGGCGTATCGATCATCAGGTGAAACTGCGTGGCTTTCGCATCGAATTGGGTGAAATTGAAGCTTTCTTAGCCAAAAATCCCAAAATTCAGCAAGCAGTTGTAATTCTAGAAGGAGAAGATGCAATTGATAAGCGCTTGCTAGCTTATATCGTACCCACGCCAACAGATAACGACCTAGAAGATGAAAGTCATAAAGCTGAACAGGTGGAACTGTGGCAGCAAGTTTTCAATGATAGCTACTCTCAGCAACAAGCCCCAACCGATGACCCAACCCTCAATATAGCAGGTTGGAATGACAGCTACACTGGAGTTGCCATTCCCCAAGCGGCAATGCAGGAATGGCGAGATACAACAGTTGACCAAATTCTGGAACTTGAACCGAAACGGGTTTGGGAAATTGGTTGCGGCACAGGGATGTTATTGTTTAAAGTTGCGCCTCATTGTCAGCATTATCTAGGTACGGATTTTTCACCGGAAGCATTGCAGTATATTGAACAATATCTTAAACAGCAGTCTCTTAATGAAAAAGTTACTTTAAAACAAAGTGCAGCTAACCAGTTTGACGGCATTGAGACAAATGCTTATGACTTAGTGATCATGAATTCCGTCATCCAGTATTTTCCCACCTTGGATTACTTTTTGGAAGTTTTGCAGGGGGCTGTCAAAGCTGTGACGACTCAAGGAGCAATCTTTATTGGGGATATACGAAATCTCAATCTGCTGGAAACTTTCCACACCGCAGTGGAATTTTATCGCGCCGCCGATGAATTATCAATTAAGGACTTGCGTCAACAGATTCAAAAAAGCATCCGCACCGAAGAGGAATTACTAATTGACCCTGATTTCTTTATCGCCCTCAAACAACAAATTCCTCGCATTAGTCACGTGCAAATTCAATTGAAGCAAGGTTATGCTCAGACGGAAATGAGCCGTTTTCGTTACGACGTTGTTTTACACTTGGATCGGGCAGATACTCCCGTAGCAGAACCTCAATGGTTAGATTGGCAAGAACAACAGTTGAATCTGGAAACAATCGAGAAAATTTTAACAACTCAGCAACCAGATTTACTAAGCATTAAAGATATTCCCAATGCGCGTCTAACTTCAGAGATGGAGTTGTTAGAACAAATTGCTCAATTAGATGGTACTGTTACAGACTTAAAAGCGGCAGTAGCCCAAGTAAAATCAGGCATAGAACCCGAAGCATTCCGAACTTTAACGCGAGATTTGCCCTATACAGCTTTTCTCCAATATAGCTCCACAGGATTTTCTAATTACGATGTTGTTTTCCAAAGGAATGTCCCTGGACAGGTGACTTTGCCACGATTCCCAACAACAGATAATTTGCGGCTGAAACTTTGGCAACATTACGCCAACCAACCGCTGCAATATCGCACCAATCAAGTTGATCCAGCATTATTAGACGAATGGCGGGATTTTCTGGCAAAAAATCTCCCTGATTATATGATTCCTAGCCATTTTATTGTTTTAGAAAAACTACCACTGACACCAAATGGAAAAGTAGACCGCAAAGCCTTACCAGCGCCAGATAAAATAGTTTCGTCAACAGACATTGAATTGGCTGTGACATCGACGGAAAAATTGCTGGCTCAATTGTGGGCAAAGCTGCTTAAATATGAAGCGATCGCCCGACAAGACAACTTCTTCAACTTGGGAGGACATTCCCTATTAGCCACCCAACTATCCTACCGCATCCGCGACACCTTCAAAGTAGAACTGCCACTGCGTAAGGTATTTGAGTACCCTACCCTCAGTGAATTGGCGAATTATCTTGATACCTGCATTTGGGTTAATTCCACCACCGCAGATATGCAACCTTTAAACTCAGACGAAGAGGAAATTGAACTATGACACAAAATCAGCAAGTAGTTTCTTTAATGCTTCGTTTGCAGAACATGGGCTGCCGAATTTGGGCTGAAGATGATAAGTTACGGATTCGTACTAGCAAAAATGCCCTCACTTCTGAACTCAAGCAGGAAATTCAAACCAACAAAGCAGAAATATTAGCATTTTTAAATGCTGCCAAAGCCAAAACTGTTATGGCAGAGGAAATTCCCACTTTAAGCGCTGATGCCCCGAAATTTCTTTCCTTTGCTCAACAACGCCTCTGGCTGTTAGCACAACTCACTGGATCATCAGCTACTTACAATATGCCGATGGCTTTACAATTGGAAGGCAACCTTAATATTGATGCGTTGCGCTCTAGTTTGGCTTATCTGCTTAACCGTCATACCAGTCTAAGGATGTATTTTCCTACAGTGGCAGGACAACCCCAAGTTGCCATTAGCAATTTAGACGAAATCGAAGTTTTAAGTATACAAAATTGCCGAAACCTTGATGAACATCCCCACTCCTTAACTATCCAGCGTTTAATCGATGCTCATACTCAAGAACCGTTTGACTTAAATACTGGCTCTTTGTTTAAAGCAAAGCTGCTGCAATTGAGCGATCACAAAAATGTGTTGCTAATCAATATGCACCACATTATCAGTGATGGCTGGTCAATGGGGGTACTTGTTCGTGAGTTACGGCAAGCTTATACCGCCTTTACCCAACGACAAACCCCAAACCTTGCTCCCCTGCCCATTCAATACAGCGACTACGCAAACTGGCAACGAAACTGGTTACAAGGGGAGGTATTAGAAAACCAGATTAACTATTGGAAACATCAACTCAAAAATGCTTCCCCATTACTGGAATTGGCCACTGATTATCCTCGCCCAGCACAGCAAAGTTACCGAGGCGCACGCTATCTCTACACTCTCACGCCGGAATTAAGCGCTGCTGTTAAAACCTTCAGTCAACAACAAGGCGTAAGTCTATTTATGACCTTGTTGGCGGCGTTGAGTATTCTGCTTTCTCGTTACAGTCGCCAAAACGATCTGTGTATTGGTTCTCCCATTGCCAATCGTACCCATAGCCAGACGGAAGGGTTAATCGGGTTTTTTGTCAATACCCTTGTGTTGCGTACTCAAATCAAGCCTGAGCAGAGTTTTATCGAGTTCCTGCAACAAACTCGCTCCTCTTGTTTAGATGCTTATGCTCATCAAGATATTCCCTTTGAGTTTCTGGTAGAAAAGTTACAACCAGCGCGGAGCATGAGTCATAATCCATTATTCCAGGTGATGTTAGCACTGGAAAATAATGAAAGTCCAGACTTGAGTTTGCCAGGATTAGAGATTGAATGGCTGGGAGTGAAGGGTGCGATCGCTAAATTTGACTTAACACTTATGGTAATGGAATATGACAATCAGTTAAATTGCTCTTGGGATTATGCTACCGATCTGTTTGAGAAGAGTACCATACAACGGATGGCGGAACAGTTTGAAGTTTTACTTCAAGGAATTATTGATAACCCTCAACAACCTATAAATGCTCTGCCTTTGATGACAGTGGCAGAACTTATACAACTACAACGTTGGAATCAAACTCAAACCGACTATCCCCTCAATCAAACTTTAGTTAATCTGTTTGAAGCTCAAGTAGAAAAAAACCCTCATAATATTGCTTTGGTGTTTGAATCCCAAAGTATAACTTACCAACAACTGAATCAAAAAGCAAACCAACTGGCTCATTATCTCATTCAAAATTACCAAATTAAGCCAGACACTTTAATTAGTATCAGCATTGAACGATCTTTGGAAATGATTATTGGTGTTCTCGGTATCCTCAAAGCAGGTGGGGCTTATGTGCCGACCGATCCCAATTATCCAACTGAGCGTATTCAGTTCATGTTAGAAGATTCTGGGACATCGGTGTTGCTGACGCAAAGTTTCCTCCTAGACCAATTACCCCTAAGTGATCTGAAAAACTCCTGTCAGGTAATTTGTTTGGATGAGGAAACTTTTGCCGAAGAATCAACAGATAATCCCAGTCCAAAAAGTACGCCTGATGATTTGGCTTATGTAATTTATACCTCTGGTTCGACGGGAAGACCGAAGGGGGTGATGATTTCGCATCGAGGACTGGTGAATATGACTTTGGCAATTGACCAAGTTTTGCAAATTCAACCCCAAAGCCGTTTGCTTCAGTTTGCTTCTTTCAGCTTTGATGCCTCCATTTGGGAAATTGCTACTGCCCTCGCCGCAGGGGCTTGTTTATATCTTGCTAAAAAAGAAACTCTGTTAGTAAGTCAAGACTTGGTGAACTTTTTAGGCAAGCACAAAATTTCTCATGTCACGTTACCTCCTTCAGTCTTATCCCTATTACCCCAAGCAACCTTAAGCGATTTGCAAACCGTAGTTACTGCTGGTGAAGCTTGCCCAGCCGAATTAGTTACCCGATGGGCAAAAGCACGGCGTTTTTTTAATGGCTACGGACCGACGGAATCTACGGTTTGTGCAAGTATAGCTCTAGTTGAACCCAATGGCAAAAAACCACCTATCGGTAAACCGTTGCCCAATATCCGTATCTACATTTTAGATGCAAATAATCAACTATTACCCCCTGGAATACCTGGGGAATTATGTATTGCTGGTGTTGGTTTAGCCAGAGGCTATCTCAATCGTCCTGAAATGACCGCCGAAAAATTTATTGAAGTTGAATTATTCGCTCAGTTTGACCGAATTTACAAAACTGGCGACTTGACAAGATGGAGAGATGATGGAAACCTTGAATATCTCGGTCGCATTGACGATCAAATTAAACTAAGAGGTTTTAGAATTGAACTCGCTGAGATTGAATCAATTTTGTTACAACATCCATTAGTTAAAGAAGCTGTTGTCATTTTATATGAAACTAAGAGTAACCAAAGTTTAATTGCTTATGTAAGGGGAATTACCACTGATTTGTCTACCCAATTAAAAAATCACCTCAAATCCCGTCTACCCGATTACATGGTACCTGCTGCGATCATCTTAGTAGATGAATTGCCTTTAACTCCCAATGGCAAAATTGACCGTAAAGCTTTACCTGCTCCCAATGGTGGAGTTGAAGCCTTATATACAGCCCCACGTAATGAAGTTGAAAAACAGCTAGCACAGGTATGGTCTGCTGTACTCGAACGTCAAGAAATTGGGATTCATGATAACTTTTTCGACTTGGGCGGTCATTCTTTATTGGCAATGAAATTGCTCAATAATATTCAACAGGTGTTTGAGCAACAACTTGGCTTGAGCAGTTTATTTCAGAATCCTACTATTGCTCAATTGGCACAACAACTCGGTAATACTGAGGTGCAACAGTCCCATCCCGATTTACTCTCACTCCAACCTCAAGGAAATGCAGCGCCTCTATTTTGTCTTCCTGGCGCTAACGGACACGGCTTTTATTTTCGAGATTTAGCCATTAATTTAGGAAATGAGCAGCCAGTGTATGGACTCGAAACTCCAGGAAGAGAAGGAGTTAGCCCACTCCCTGACTCAGTAGCAGCCCATGCGAGTCAAGTCCTAACGCTATTACGTCAACAGCAAGCCCAAGGTCCATACATACTAGCAGGATACTCTTCGGGTTGTGCCGTTGCTTTTGAAATGGCTTCCCAATTGGAACAGCAAGGTGAAAAGGTGGGTTTACTGGCTATCTTGGATTCTGGACTGGTTTCTCACCCTGAGTATTTAACTAATAGGGCAGAGATTGATTGGATTTGGCAATCACTCCAACAGATTGAAGCTTTAAAGGGAGTTTCTTTCGGTTTGGAATACGCTGATTTAGCTGCTCAACCTGACGACCAAGCCCGTTGGGATTTGGCGGCGGAGTGTTTATACCGATATAATGTCCTACCGGAACACTCAACCCTTTCTTTGCTAAAAACTAATATGAAAGTGATAAAAGTGCTGACGCTCAATTACGCGAATTATCAGCCTACCCATCGAATTTCTGCCCCTATTATTTTATTCCGTGCTCAAGAAGTTCATGAAATTGTTTTACAAGAACTCCAAGCTATTTCCAATTACGAGCTACCAGATTGGGGATGGCAAGCTTATACTCAAAAACCTGTTAAGGTAATATCTGTACCTGGAAACCACGGTCGAATGCTTTATGAGCCTAATGTAAAAAGTTTAGCCAGGGAATTACTAAACACCATAAAATAATTTTACCAAAGACCTAATGGAAATTATCGTTGTATTGAGCCTAAACTAATTTTTCAAATATGCAATCTAAAACTTTTGTTAAGAAAACTTCAACGAATGATTCTTCTCCGGGTTTTAATCAATTTTGGAAGGATGTCAGAGTGCTCGCTGGATCTTACTGGTATCCAAAAGAGGCAAAAGGAAGAGCCTTTTCCGATGTTATTCGTTCATGGCTAATGCTCATTCTTCTAATATTATTAATCGTCGCCCTCGTAGCTGTAACTGTCTTTAATAGCTTTATTAACCGCTATTTGCTTGATATCCTCGTCGAAGAAAAAGATATTACTAAACTTGTTCAGATATTATGGCTTTACGGTGGTGCTCTTGCCTGCGTAACGCTCTTAATAGGATTGTCTAAATTTGTTAGAAAAAAAATCGCTCTTGATTGGTATCAATGGCTAAATAATCAGATTTTAGAAAAATATTTGAGCCATCGCGCTTATTATAAAATAAACTTTCAATCAGATGTTAATAATCCAGATCAACGAATAGCTCAGCAAATCGAACCTCTGACCAGCAATGCTCTCAGTTTTTCGGCTACTTTCCTAGAAAAAGTGCTGGAAATGTTAACTTTTTTAGTAATTATCTGGTCTCTTTCCAAATTTATTGCAATTGCATTGATTGCTTATACGATTATAGGCAATTTCATTGCTGTTTACTTGGCTCAAGAATTGAATAAGATTAAACAAGAGGAACTAGAATCTCAAGCAGACTATACTTACAGTATCACTCATGTTCGGAATCATGCTGAATCAATAGCTTTTTTTGGGGGAGAAAATCAAGAATTAAATATAATTCAACGAAGATTTTATCAGATTATTCAAAGTACTAAACGCAAGATTGATTGGGAGAGAAGTCAGGATATTTTTAACAGGGGATATCAGGCGATTATTCAAATATTTCCATTTATAGTATTCGGTCCTTTACAGATTAAAGGTGAGATTGATTTTGGACAAATTGCCCAAGCCAGTCTTGCGTGTAATATGTTTGCCACTGCAATAGCAGAAATAATCAGAGAATTTGCAAATTCAGGAAGATTTTCTAGTTATGTTGAGCGTTTAACTGAGTTTTCAAATGCTTTAGAAGAAGTGACTAAACAACCCGAAAATGTGAACACAATTAAAACAATAGAAGAAAACCGTCTGGCTTTTGAGAATGTCACCTTACAAACACCGAATTATGAACAAGTGATCGTCGAAGACTTGTCACTTGTTGTTCAACCAGGAGAAGGTTTATTGATTGTTGGACCGAGTGGACGAGGTAAAAGTTCTCTGTTGAGAGCGATCGCGGGTTTGTGGAACGCGGGAACTGGTCGTCTGGTGCGACCTCCGCTACAATCCGTCTTATTTTTGCCCCAACGTCCTTATATCATTTTGGGAACTTTACGCGAACAGTTACTCTATCCCAATACAAATCGTCAAATGAGCGATGCAGAACTCGAAGAAGTTTTGCGACAAGTCAACTTGCAAAACTTGCTAAATCGAGTCGAAGGCTTTGATACAGAAGTCCCTTGGGAGAATATTTTATCGTTGGGAGAACAACAACGCTTGGCTTTTGCACGACTGTTAATCACTCATCCCAACTTTACTATTTTAGATGAAGCAACCAGTGCTTTGGATTTGACAAATGAAGGCAATTTATATGAACAATTACAATTAACGAAAACAACTTTTATCAGTGTTGGACATCGAGAGAGTTTGTTTAATTATCATCAATGGGTTTTGGAACTTTCACAAGATTCCAGTTGGCGACTTTTGACTGTTCAGGATTATCGCCTTCAAAAAGCCAACGAAATTATTACTAATCCTCCTGAAAACCCCCAAATTACAGAAGTCCAAGCCACAAATCCTCCTGAAAACCCCCAAATTACAGAAGTCCAAGCCACAAATCCTCCTGAAAACCCCCAAATTACAGAAGTCCAAGCCACAAATCCTCCTGAAAACCCCCAAATTACAGAAGTCCAAG